>NZ_JBHVXZ010000028.1:0-96997 GCF_042881395.1 Amycolatopsis sp. NPDC058278
CGCCACGACCGCCGGGCCGCCGGCCGGCGGCGTGACCACCGCCGTGTCGACCGTCCAGGTGCGGGTCGCCGACGGGCGGACGGCCGGGTCGCGGACGAACGGCGTCGGGTCGGTGACCGTCACCGTCAGCGTGTGCTTGCCCGGCTTGACGTGCGCGCGGCGCAGGTCGACCGCGTCGCGGCCGGGCAGCCTCGTGCCGTCGAGCGTCCACGTGACGTCGAGGCGGTGGCTCACCGGGTGCAGCGGGCGCACCCGCACGACCCGGTCGGCGCCGATCGTCCCGGCCGGGGTGCCGCCGGCGATGAGCGGGACCTTCGCCGCGATCCGCTGCGTCATCCGCTCGCGGCCGACCTGGTCGAACGCGTAGCCGAGTGTCTTCATCATCGAGTGCCTGCTCGGCCGCCACACCCCTGTCTGGGTGTAGAGCCCGCCTTCGAAGCGGCCGATCGTGCCGCCGGCCTCGCTGGGTTCGCCGAGCCAGCGCCACCACTTCGCGTGCTGAGCGCGCATCTGCGGCTCGGTGAGCAGCGTGTGGTGGACCGAGTCGGGTTCGCCGCCCTCGTAGGCGCCGCCCGGGACATTGCGGGCGTAGTAGTCGTACTCGTCGTCGAGGCCACCGAGCGAGTGGCCGAGTTCGTGCGGCGAGATGAGTGCCGACAGGGCGTTCCCGCCGGACGCCGTCGCGTAGGTGCCGCCCGCGCCGCCGTAGGTGGCGCTGTTGCCCAGCGCCAGGATCTGCCGGTTCGCGCCGGTCGTGCCGGGCACCAGGTCGGCGTACCACTGGGCGGCGGCGTCGTCGACGGTCAGCAGCCGCTGCACGCTCTGCGGGTTGCAGCCACCCCAGAACCCCATGTCCAGCGGGGTGTCCCGGCGGGGCGCGTCGAGCGCGGGGTCACAGTCCACACCGGACTCCGGCGAGGCGATGGACACGGCGTAGACGTTGAAGTAGCTGCGGTAGGACTTGAACGGCTCGAGCGACCACAGGGTGCTGACGTGCCGCTCGACGTCGGCGAAGAACTTCGGCTGCTCGGCGGCGGTGTAGCCGTCCCCGAGAACGACGAGGTTGAACCGCTGCGCGACCGGCCCGGTCACCTGGACCTCGGTGACGCTCGCGGCCGGCTCGGCGGCGTGCGCCGGAGCGGCGACCCCGAGCGAAACCACGAGCGCTGCGACGAACCCGGCCCACTTCCGCATGGCGGCACTCCCCTGGTCGGTGATCTTCCCGGTCTACCGCACGGAATGCGATGCCGGAACCGCCAGAAGTCGCCAGGTGCGCCGGATGGGTCGTTTATCCTCGACTGAGCCGGTACCAGACCTCGGGCCGGCCGACCTGGCCGTAGTGCGGCTCGCGGTGGGCCATGCCGTTGTCCGCCAGGTACTCCAGGTACCTCCGCGCCGTCACGCGGGACGCGCCGATCGCGCTCGCCGCCGCGCCCGCCGAAAGTCCTTCCGCCGCGCCGGAAAGCGCGTCGGTGATCGCCTCCAGGGTCTGGACGCTCATGCCCTTCGGGAGCGGGGGTTGCTCGGTCGTGCGCAACGCGCCGAGGGCCCGGTCGATCTCCGCCTGGCCGGTGACCTCGCCGGACGCGTCGCGGAATTCCGCGTACCGCTCGAGCTTTTCGCGCAGGGTGGCGAAGGTGAACGGCTTGAGCAGGTACTGCACCACGCCGACCGACACCGCCGCCTTGACCAGGCCGAGGTCGCGCGCCGACGTCACGGCGATGACGTCGATCGGCAGCCCCGCCGCGCGCAGCGAGCGGCAGACCGCCAGTCCGTGCGTGTCCGGCAGGTAGAAGTCCAGCAGCACCAGGTCGACCGGCTCGCGTTCGCAGAACCGCAGCGCCTCGCCGCCGGAGTGCACCACGCCGGCCACCGCGAACCCGGGGAGCCGCTCGACGTAGACGCGGTGCGCCTCCGCGGCCACCGGCTCGTCCTCCACCACCAGCACGCGGATCACCGGCCCGCCTCCTGCCGCGGCAGCCGCACGGTGAACACCGCGCCCCCGTCCCGGCCGACCTCGACCGTGCCGCCGTAGCGGCGCACCGCCTGCCCGACGAGGGCGAGCCCGAGCCCGTGGCCGTCCTCCGCCTTCGTCGACCACCCCCGTCTGAACACGTCGGCGTCTTCGGGCACGCCGGGCCCGGAGTCGGCGACGCGCAGCAGCAGCCCGTCCTCGTCGGAGCGGGCGGTGACCACGACCTTCGGGTGACCGGTGCCGCGCACGGCCGCGTCGAGACCGTTGTCGATCAGGTTGCCGAGGATGGTCACCAGGTCGCGGGCCTCGATGCCGAGCGAGACGTCGTCGATCACGGTGTCCGGCGTGACCGTCAGCTCGACCCCGCGCTCGCTCGCTTCGGCCGCCTTGCCGAGCAGCAGCGCGGCGAGCACCGGCTCGGCGACGGCGCCGACGACCCGGTCGGTCAGTTCCTGGGCGAAGGCGAGCTCGGCGGTGGCGAACTCGACGGCCTGCTCGGGTTTGCCGATCTCCACGAGGGAGACCACCGTGTGGAGCCGGTTCGCCGCCTCGTGCGCCTGCGACCGCAGCGCCTCGGCGAGGCCGCGGGCGGTGGTCAGCTCCCCGGTCAGCGACTGCAGTTCGGTGTGGTCGCGCAGGACGACGACCGTGCCCTGCGAACGGCCGCCCGAGCGGACCGCGGTCGTGCTGACCAGCAGCACGCGCGAGTCGGTCAGGTGCAGTTCCTCGGCCCGGTTCTCCTCGGACGTGAACGCCTCGGCCAGCCCGTCCGGCAGGCCCAGCGTCGCCAGGTCGCGGCCCACCGGGTCGGTGCCGAGGCCGAGCAGCGTGCGGGCGCCGTCGTTGCAGAGGCCGATCCGCCCGTCCCGGCCGACGAGCAGCACGCCTTCGCGGACCGAGTGCAGCACGGCCTCGTGGTACTCGAAGAGGTTGCTCAGCTCGTCCGGCGCGACGCCCCGGGTCTGGCGCCGCAGCCGGACGCTGATCAGCCAGCCGCCCAGCGCGCCGACCACCAGCACCGCACCGGCCACGCCGAACAGCGGCCACAGCCGTTCGCGCAGCTCGGCCGAGATCGCCGCGACCTTGATCCCGACCGCGACGAGCGCGACCACCCGGTGGCCGGCGTCGAACACCGGCACGACCGTGCGCACCGACGGCCCGAGCGAGCCGGTGTAGGTCTCGGTGAGGTCCTCGCCCCGCTGCGCCTTGTCGATGGTGCCGATGTAGTGCTGGCCGATCAGCGCCGGGGTCGGGTGCGTGTAGCGGATCCCGGCCGGGCTCATGATCGTGATGAAGTCGACCTGGGTGTGGTCCTGGACCTGCAGCGCGAACGGCTGCAGCGTCGCGCTCGGGTTCGGCGTCCCCACCGCCGCCACGACGCTGGGCGCGTCGGCGACCGTGAGCGCGACCGCGCGCACCTGGTCCTCGGCGTTCTGCTGGACCGCGCGCCCCGCGTCGATCCAGGCGAAGGTGATCCCCGCGCCGGCCAGCACGCAGAGCACCACCAGCTGCAGCACGAGCAGCTGGCGCGCCAGGCTCCAATGGGACCGCAACGTCGGGGGCACCTCCTCATACCAGCACACCGCGCGGGCGGGTGTCCGAACGGGACGGTGCGATCATCACACGAACTCAATGAACACAAGTGAGCCGGATCACCGAACTCGGCCTACAGTGTGCCGCAACCTGGACATCCCCGAGCTGGAGGCAACGGTGCCTACACCGACCCCCGACGCGCCGCCGCGCCGCGACAAGACCCGCTACCTCTACCTGGCCGTGATCGTCGCGGTCGCGCTGGGAATCGCGGTCGGCTTTCTCTTCCCCGGCTTCGCCAAGGGCCTGAAGCCACTGGGCGACGGCTTCGTGAACCTGATCAAGATGATGATCTCGCCGATCATCTTCTGCACCATCGTGATCGGCGTCGGGTCGGTCGCGAAGGCGGCGAAGGTCGGCAAGATCGGCCTGATGGCGCTGGTCTACTTCATCGCGATGTCGACCTTCGCACTGGCGATCGGCCTGATCGTGGGCAACCTGCTGCACCCCGGCACCGGGCTGCACCTCAATCCGGGCGACGTGAAGAAGGCCCACGACTCGGCCACCGGCTCCGCCGGCCCGGTGGAATTCGCGCTCGGCATCATCCCGAAGACGCTCGTCTCGGCGTTCACCGAAGGCCAGGTGCTGCAGACGCTGCTGGTCGCGCTGCTCGTGGGCTTCGCGCTGCAGAAGCTCGGCCCGAAGGGCGCGCCGATCCTGCGCGGCATCGAGCACATCCAGCGGCTGGTCTTCCGGATCCTGGCGATGATCATGTGGGCCGCCCCGATCGGCGCGTTCGGCGCCATCGCCGCGGTGGTCGGCGCGACCGGGGTCAACGCGTTGAAGAGCCTCGCGGTGATCATGATCGGCTTCTACCTGACCTGCCTGGTGTTCGTCTTCGGCATCCTCGGCACGGTGCTGTGGGTCGGTGCGCGGGTGAGCATCCTGAAGCTGCTCAACTACCTGCGCCGCGAGTTCCTGCTGATCCTGTCGACGTCGTCGTCCGAGTCGGCGCTGCCGCGGCTGATCGCGAAGATGGAGCACCTCGGGGTCGGCAAGTCGGTCGTCGGCATCACCGTGCCGACCGGGTACTCGTTCAACCTGGACGGCACCGCGATCTACCTGACCATGGCGACGCTGTTCATCGCCTCCGCCCAGGACGCGCCGCTCTCGGTCGGCGAGCAGATCGTCCTGCTGCTGTTCATGATCATCGCCTCGAAGGGTGCGGCCGGCGTCAGCGGCTCCGGCATCGCGGTGCTCGCCAGCGGCCTGCAGTCGCACCGGCCCGACCTGGTCGGCGGCGTCGGGTTCATCCTCGGCATCGACCGGTTCATGTCCGAGGCCCGCGCGCTGACGAACTTCGCCGGCAACGCCGTCGCGACCGTCCTCATCGGAAACTGGACGAAGGAGTTCGACCGCGAGCAGGCGCACCGGGTGTTCGCCGGCGAGGAACCGTTCGACGAAGCCACCATGCTCGACGAGCACGAGCCGGCGCCGGCCGAACCGGCGGGCGAAAAGGTCCCGGCCTGACCCCTGAACGTTCGTGCTCACTGCCCCCGCTGAGCACGAACCACCGCGGGCCGCGGTGCGAGTCTCCCCCGACCTCGCACCGCGGCCCGTTCCACGTCTTCAGCCGGCGGCGTGGCCGTCGTAGACGACGCGCGCGGCCGCGATGTCCTCGCGGTGCCGCTCCGCCCAGCCGAGCAGGCCGTTCAGCGACTGGTACAGCTCCTTCGCCATCGCGGTGGCCTCGTACTCCACGCGCGGCGGGACGGTCGGGTAGATCGTGCGGGCCAGCAGGCCGTCGCGCTCGAGGTTGCGCAGGGTCAGCGTCAGCATCCGGCGGCTGATCCCTTCGACCGAGCGCTCCAGCTCGGTGAACCGCACCGGGCCCCGCATGGCCTCCAGGAGGATGCCGATCGCCCACTTGCCGCTGATCCGGTTGATGACCTCCAGCACGGTGCAGACGTCGAGTTTCTCCGGATCGATCTCGGTGACCTGGACAGGTACACCGATGTTCCCCTGGGACATGGAAGTGCCTCCTTCACGGCGCACCCATGGTCACACATGATGGGCACTGTTACAAGAAGTGCCCTGGCGATGACCAGGGGAACTCTCGACTGGAGGGGCCTCACATGGCCGAGAACCACCCCACCCGATCCCGCGGCCTCGCGCTGGCGGTGCTGTGCGCCGCCTCGCTGATGGTCGTGCTCGACAGCAGCATCGTCGCGGTGGCGCTGCCCGCGATCCAGGCCGACCTCGGTTTCACGCCCGCCGGGCTCTCCTGGGTCTTCACCGCCTACCTGGTCGCGTTCGGCGGCCTGCTGCTGCTCTCCGGGCGGCTCGGCGACCTGCTCGGCCGCCGCCGCGTCTTCCTCGGCGGGCTCGGCCTGTTCACCGTCGCGTCCCTGATCGCGGGCCTGGCCACGGACGCGGGCGTCCTGGTCGCGGCGCGGTTCGCCCAGGGCGTCGGCGGTGCGCTGGCGTCGGCCGTGGTGCTCGGGATGATCGTCACGATGTACCCCGAGCCCCGGGCCCGGGCGAAAGCGATCGGCGTGTACAGCTTCACGCAGGCGGCGGGGGCGTCCATCGGGCTCATCGCGGGCGGCGCGCTGACGCAGGCACTGAGCTGGCACTGGACGTTCTACGTCAACCTGCCGATCGGCGTGGCCGCGCTGCTGCTGGCCGTCCGGGTGGTCTCGCCCGACCGCGGGACGGGTCTGCGAGCGGGCCTGGACGTGCTCGGTGCGGTCCTGGTGACCGCCGCGGTGATGCTCGGCGTGTACGGCATTTCGTCGTCGTCCTGGAGCGCGCTGGCCGGTGCCGTCGTCCTGCTCGCGGCGTTCGCGGTGCGGCAGGCGAAGGCGCGGACGCCGCTGTTGCCGTTGCGGCTGTTCAAGATCCGCGCGGTGGCCGGCGCGAACGTGGTGATGGTGCTGATGGTCGCCGGGATGCTCGGCTTCCAGTTCGTCACGGCGTTGTACCTGCAGCAGGTGCTCGGGCTCGACGCGCTGGGGACCGGCGTCGCGTTCCTGCCGGTGCCGCTGGTGATCGCGGTGGCGTCGCTGGGGTTCGCGGACCGGCTCGCGGCGCGGTTCGGCCCGCGGGCGGTGCTGCTGGGCGGCTTGGGCTTGGTGATCGTGGGCCTGCTGCTGCTCACCCGGGTATCAGGCTCCTACTTCGCCGACGTCCTGCCCGCGCTGCTGCTGATGGGCCTGGGCGCCGGCGCGGCCATCCCGGCGCTGATGGGCCTGGCGATGGCGGACGTCCCGGCCGTGGACGCGGGCGTGGCGTCGGGCCTGATCAACACGACCCAGCAGGTCGGTGCGGCCGTCGGCACGGCGGTGCTGGCCGCGGTGGCCGCCTCCCGCACGGAGAGCCTGAGTGCACTGGATCACCGCGAGGCACTGGCGGCCGGGTTCCGGCTGGCGTACGGCGTCAGCGCGGGCTTCCTGATCGCGGCGGTGGCCCTGGGCGGCCTGGTCCTGACCCGCCGCACCCGGCGGGCCGCTGCCGTGGCCCCGGCGGCTTCGGAGCCGGAGGTCTGCACCGCCGATCTCGCGTGACCCGGCCCGCAACTCGCGTGATCAGAGCCGCAACTCGCGTGATTGGGGCCGTAACTCGCGAGTTCCGGCTCCAATCACGCGGGTTCCGGCCTCAATCACGCGAGTTGACCTCTCGATCACGTGTGTCGGCGTTCCGATCACGTGAGGTAGGCCGAAAGCCCACGGTGGCCCCGCCGCATCATCAGCGCGTGGTTCGCGCGGAAGAGCGGCCGGGCCACCGTGTCGAAGCGCCGCAGCAACTCCTTCCGGGCCTGGACGTCCTGGGTGATCTCCAGCAGCGTGCCCGCGCCCGCCGCGCGGACCGCTCCCGCCAGGGTCCCGTCGAGGTCACCGCTGAGCCTGACCCGCATCAGGCCCCTGCGCTCGTCCTGGAGGTCCCGGTGCATCCGGACGACGATCCGGAACGGCAGCCGGGACCGGCAAACCAGCTCGGCGGTGTCGTCGTCCACGCGGCGCACCGCGCGGACGTCCGACCACCACCTCGGGTAGCCGGCGAGGTCGGTGACCACGCCGAACACCCGCTCGGGCACGGTTCCCGGCAGCAGCCATGTGCTGCGGAACCGGTAGCGCCCACCCGTCATGCTCATCAAACCTGGGCCGAGACCAGCTTCCGGCCATCGACCGTGACGATGTCGATCGACTTCACGTCGTCGGGGGCGACCAGCGCCGACCCGTCGAGCCGGAAGCCGCCCTGGCTCTCCCACTTCTCGGACACCTGCCAGCTGCCTGCCGTCACCGCGTTGCCTTCCTTGGTGACCACCTGGAGCAGGCACTTCTCCCCGGCCCGGACGCCCTTCACGTTGAGGTCCACCTTGACCCAGCCCTGGAACGGGGCCACCGACGCGGCCAGCTGGACGCCGGTCGTCGGATCCCGGCCTTCGACGGTCTTCGTGCCGGGCGGCGAGTCCGGCGCCGGAGCCGGCGCGGCCAGGCCCGGATCGGCCGTCTGACGGCCCACCAGCACGCCGCCGCCGAGCGCCGCGACCACCAGCACCGCCGCCGCGACCAGGGCCAGGCCCCGGCGTGACGCGGTGCGGGCCGGAGCGACGCGCTCTTCCTCGTCGCGCACCCGGCGCAGGGTCTTCTGCAACAGCAGGTCCCCGCCCTCGGGCGGCCCGTCGAGGAACGCCTCGGGCGGTACCTCGTCGAGCGAGTCGCGCAGGGCGACGAGCTCGTTCAGGTCGAACCGGCACTGTGCGCAGGTCTGCAGGTGCCGCCGCTCGAAGTCGGCCGCCTCCCCGGGATCGAGCGCGCCGAGGGCGTACGCGCCGAGCTGCGTGTGACTCTCGTCCACCGAGTTCATCGCGCCACCTCCGTTCCGCTCGAAATCATCGCTGCTCTGAGTGCTCTTAGTGCGTAGTAAGACCTTGATTTCACGGTACCCGGTGCGACGCCCAGTGTTCTCGCCGCTTCGGCCACCGTCCGTCCCCGGTAGTAGATCTCCACCAGGACCTCTCGATGCTCGTTGGACAGCCCGTCCATCGCACCGAGCACGGTCATCGAGTCGACCACCCCCTGGGCGTGGTCGCGCTCGACGGCCGGGGTCGGCACGCCTTCGGCCGGTTCGGCCACCTCTTGTGGCCGGGCCGCCCGGGCCCGTGCCCGGTCGGTGACCAGGTTGCGCGCGACGGTCAGCAACCAGCCGCGCACCGAGCCTTTCCCGTCGTTCTGCAGGTCGTCGGCGTGTTTCCACGCCCGGACCAGCGTCTCCTGGACCACGTCCTCGGCTGCCGCGCGATCACCGGTCAGCCTTGTCGCGTAAGCCAGCAGGCTCCGGCCGTGTTCGGCGTACAGCTGCCGAATCAGGTCTTCGCCTTTGGCCTTCTTAGGCCGCCTGCCTCCTATGGCCACCCTCGTCCTCCCGACGGTGTTCTGAGTCGTCGAGGACAGTAGTGCAACCCTCAGCTCCACCGGCGGTGCGTGCGTCGAGCGCAGCGCGACCATGGTGTTCATCGGCTGCCCGTCCTTCCTCGTTCTGCCCGGAAACCGTCGTCTGTCAGGACCCGGCGCCGCCGGCTTTGCCGCCCGCGGTGATCTTGCTGCCGTCCGGCGCGACGGCGAACCACGTGCCGTTGGCGCCCTGGCCGTTCATGTCGCCCGCCGCCTTGTCGCCCGCGAACTCGTACAGCGGCCAGCCGTTGAGGGTGATCTGCTTGCTGCCGTCCTTGCGGGTCGCGGTGCCCACCTGGGTGTCCTGGATGCCCTTGAGCATCGGCGTGGCCACCCCGGCGAGCATCGGCGGCCACTGCGTGGCGCATTCGCCGTCGCAGTTGGACGTCGGCGGCTGGGAGATGTCCTTGTCGAACCGGTAGAGCGTCTTGCCGTCGGCGTCGGTGACCACCGCACCGACACCGTTGACCGTGCCGACCTGCAGCATCTTGTGCCCCGGCTCACCGTGTTGCGGCCCTTGGGCGCCGTCGGCCATGTCACCACAGGCGGACAACGAGGCGATGGCGACGAGCGCCACCGCGCTGGCGACCACCGGCCGGATACGGTTCATGACGTTCTCTCCTCGGTGAGGGCGGCACCGCCGTCCGGCGGACCTCGACACCTCAGAACACGGCCGCGGCCGCGAAACGGTTCAGCCCGGTTTTCGCGCCATTCGGTGCCGGTTCGCCGACGGATTGGTCCGTCCCGGTGATCGGCACGATCTTGTCGCCGTGCGGGCCGGGTTCCTAAGCTCGATCACGTCCGCACCGCCGCCCCCGCCGTTCCGGGAGGCCGCCGTGCCCGTCAAACCCTTCATCCTGGTGGCGCTGCTGGCCGCGGGCTGTTCCGCTCCCGCGCCTTCTTTCACGGCGACCCTGACGTCGCCCACGGACGTGGTGCTCAGCTGGCCGGACGACGGGGCCGGGCATCGCATCGACTACGCCAACGACCCGGCCGGCCCCTGGACGACGCTCGGGTTCCTGCCGCCGCACACGACGAGCTACCACCACCCGGACCTGATCCCGGAGACACCGTTCTACTACCGCGAGCAGCCGTTCACCGGTCCGGTGTCGGCGGAGACGGCCCCGGGCGCGCCGGCGGCACCGGACGCGACCCGGCTGCACGCGGTCGCTTCCGGCGACACGCTGACGTTCACCTGGGCCGACCGCTCCCCCGACGAGGCCGGGTTCCTGCTGGAGATCCGCCGCCCGGGCGCGCCGGGCTTCGCGCCGGTCGAAGTCACCGATCCGGGCACGACGACGTGCGCCCTGTCGCTCCTGCCCGGCGAGGAGGAGTCGGCCTACCGGCTCCGGGCGCTGCACTACGGCCCGCTCTCCCCGGTGGTCCACCAGACCACCGGGAACGAGCGGTAGCCGCTACTCGGAGGTGAGCACCGTCCGCAGGAACTCCCCCGTGTAGCTGCCCTCGACCTCGGCGACGTGTTCCGGGGTGCCCTCGGCGACGATCTGGCCGCCGCCGGAGCCGCCCTCGGGGCCCATGTCGATGATCCAGTCGGAGGTCTTGATCACGTCGAGGTTGTGCTCGATCACGATCACCGAGTTGCCCTTGTCGACCAGCCCGTTGATCACGCCGATCAGCTTGTTGATGTCCTCGAAGTGCAGGCCGGTGGTCGGCTCGTCGAGGATGTACACCGTCTTGCCGGTCGAGCGCTTCTGCAGCTCGCTGGCCAGCTTGACGCGCTGCGCCTCACCGCCGGAGAGCGTCGGCGCGGGCTGGCCGAGCCGGACGTAGCCGAGGCCGACGTCCACCAGCGTCTGCAGGTGGCGGTGGATGGCCTTGATCGGCTCGAAGAACTCCGCGGCCTCCTCGATGGGCATGTCGAGCACGTCCGAGACGGTCTTGCCCTTGTAGTGCACCTCGAGGGTCTCCCGGTTGTACCGGGCGCCCTTGCAGACCTCGCACGGGACGTAGACGTCCGGCAGGAAGTTCATCTCGATCTTGATCGTGCCGTCGCCGGCGCACGCCTCGCAGCGGCCGCCCTTGACGTTGAACGAGAACCGGCCCTGCTGGTAGCCGCGGACCTTCGCCTCGGTCGTCGCCGCGAACAGCTTGCGGACGTGGTCCCAGACACCGGTGTAGGTGGCCGGGTTGGACCGCGGGGTCCGCCCGATCGGCGACTGGTCGACGCGCACCAGCTTGTCGACGTTGCCCAGGCCGTTCACGCGGGTGTGGCGGCCCGGCACCTGGCGGGCGCCGTTGAGCTTGTTCGCCAGCACCGTCGCCAGGATGTCGTTGACCAGCGTCGACTTGCCCGAGCCGGAGACGCCGGTGACCGAGACCAGGCAGCCGAGCGGGAACGACACGTCGAGGCCGCGCAGGTTGTGCTCGCGCGCGCCGACCACGGTCAGCTGCCGCTTCTTGTCGATCGGCCGCCGGATCGCCGGCACCTCGATCTTCCGCCGGCCGGACAGGTACTGCCCGGTCAGGGATTCCTTGCTCTTGAGCAGCTTCTTGTACGGTCCACTGTGGACGATGTGGCCGCCGTGCTCGCCGGCGCCCGGGCCGATGTCGACCACCCAGTCGCTGGAGCGGATGGTGTCCTCGTCGTGCTCGACGACGATCAGCGTGTTGCCGAGGTTCCGCAGCCGGGTCAGCGTCTCGATCAGGCGGTGGTTGTCGCGCTGGTGCAGGCCGATCGACGGCTCGTCCAGCACGTACAGCACGCCCACCAGGCCCGAACCGATCTGCGTCGCCAGCCGGATGCGCTGCGCCTCGCCGCCCGACAGCGTGGCCGACGCGCGGTCGAGCGAGAGGTAGGTCAGGCCGACGTCGAGCAGGAAGCGCAGCCGAGCCTGGATCTCCTTGAGCACCGCGCCGGCGATCATCGCCTCGCGCTGGCCCAGCTCCAGCTCGTCGAGGAACTGCGAGGCCTCCGCGATGGACAGCGCGCAGACCTCGGCGATCGACATGTCGCCGCGGGTCTTGTGCGCCAGCGTCACCGCGAGGATCTCCGGCTTGAGCCGGGTGCCCTGGCAGGCCGGGCACGGCACCTCGCGCATGTAGCCCTCGTACCGCTCGCGCATGTACTCGGACTCGGTCTGCTCCTGGCGCCGCTCGAGGAACGGGATGACGCCTTCGAAGGCCGCGTAGTACGAGCGCTGGCGGCCGTAGCGGTTCTTGTAGCGGACGTGGACCTGCTCGTCGACGCCGTGCAGCACCGCCTTCTGGGCGCGCGCGGGCAGCCGCCGCCACGGCGTGTCCATCCGGAAGCCGATGGTCTCCGAAAGCGACTCGAGCAGCCGGATGAAGTAATCCGCGCTCTGGCCGCCCGACCACGGCGCGATCGCGCCCTGGGCCAGGGACAGCTCGTCGTCCGGGACCACCAGCTCCGGGTCGACCTCCTTGCGGATGCCGATGCCGGTGCACTCGGGGCAGGCGCCGTAGGGCGAGTTGAAGGAGAACGAGCGGGGCTCGAGGTCCTCGATGGCCAGGGGGTGGCCGTTGGGGCAGGCGAGGTTCTCGGAGAACCCGCGGATCCGGTGCGGGTCGTTGTCCGGCAGGTCGACGAAGTCGAGCTCGATCAGCCCGTCGGCCAGGCGCAGCGCCGTCTCGACCGAGTCGGTCAGCCGCTGGCGCGAGCTCGACTTGACGCTCAGCCGGTCGATCACCACGGCGATCTGGTGCTTTTCCTGCTTCTTCAGCTTCGGCGGGTCGGTGAGCGCGTGGACCGTGCCGTCCACGACCACGCGCGCGTAGCCCTGCTGCTGCAGGTTCTCGAACAGGTCGACGTACTCGCCCTTGCGCCCGCGCACCACCGGCGCGAGCACCTGGAAGCGGACGCCTTCGTCCATCTCCAGCACCTGGTCGACGATCTGCTGCGGGGTCTGCTTGCTGATCGCCTCGCCGCACGTGGGGCAGTGCGCCTTGCCGGCGCGGGCGTAGAGCAGCCGCAGGTAGTCGTAGACCTCGGTGATCGTGCCCACGGTGGAGCGCGGGTTGCGCGAGGTCGACTTCTGGTCGATCGACACCGCGGGCGAGAGGCCCTCGATGAAGTCGACGTCGGGCTTGTCCATCTGCCCGAGGAACTGGCGGGCGTACGCCGAGAGCGACTCGACGTAGCGCCGCTGCCCTTCGGCGAAGATGGTGTCGAAGGCGAGGCTCGACTTCCCCGACCCGGACAGGCCGGTGAACACGATCAGGCTGTCGCGGGGCAGGTCGAGATCCACGCCGCGGAGATTGTGCTCGCGGGCACCGCGAACAACGAGGCGATCAGCCACGCCAGGGTCCTCTCAGGTCATTCTCAGTCATTCTGCTGCGGTCGCCGGCCCGGTCTGTGCTGTCTCAAGCGCTGTCTCCAGCTGGCTGCACGGGCGGCCGCATCCATGCTACGAGCCACCACCGACAGAAACTGATTCCGCGCCTCTGACCTGCGGTTCTTCGGGCTTCCGGCGGGTGGTGAGCCACCGGTGGGCCGGGCGTTCGACCCCCGCGGTGACCACCCAGCCGGCCAGCACGGCGGCGCCGAGGATCACGGGGAGCCGCAGCCAGCCGGGGAGGCCGGCGTCGAGCAGAGCACGGGCCAGGATGTAACCCAGTTCCTGGTGCACCAGATAAAGACCATACGAGATGCCCGCGAGCCAGGTGACGGCCGGGGCGATCCGCGCCAGTCCGGGGAACCGCCAGTCGGGGCCGCGGGCGGCCAGGCAGACCAGCAGGAGCAGGACGGCGAACCCGATCGTGGACGGCCAGCGCAGCGCGTCCTGCGGCAGCGCGACGTGGAACGGGAACACCTGCAGGTCCTGCGCCGCGACGGCGGCGGCCACGAAGAGCGCGGCGTGCCAGGTCTTGAGCCGTCGTCGCGCCCACAGCCAGATCGCGACGCCGACGGCGAAGACGTGCAGGCGGTGCAGCCCCAGGCCGTAGTAGAACGTCTCGACGACCGAGCTCGCCGTACCCGGCGGGAAGACCAGGAACCGGAGGGCGAGCGGGACGAGGATCAGCGCCCACAGCAGGCCGACGGTCAGCCGGTGGGTGCGCCACGGCCGCGGCCACAGCACGGCCGCGCCGGTGAAGGCCATCAGCTGCACCGGCAGCGTCCAGTAGGAGCCGTCGAGGTAGTAGAAAGCGCCCGAGCGGATGCCCCACTCCTGCACCATGCCGAGGTTGGTGACCAGGTCCAGCCCGGTCGGGATGTACCACGGCGACGGGTTCGCCGGCGGCCCCTGCGGCAGGCCGAACAGGAACCCGGTGACGCCCGGCGGGTAGGGCAGGCCGCTGAAGGAGATGGCGGCCCACCGCGTCACGACGTACGTCACCAGGACGGCGACCAGGTACGCGGGCACCAGGCGCGCGACGCGGTTCCACAGCCACCGGCCGGGATTGCCCTTGCGGAGGCTGGCGCAAACGAAGAAGGCGGAGATCACCAGCAGGATCGCGGCGCCGAACTGCGCTGTCACCCGCACGGGGTACCCCGTGAGTTCGGGGTGCAGGAGGGCGCCCTGGTGGGTGACGTGCCCGAGGACGACCGCCAGGACGGCGACGACCCGGAGGAGGTCCCAGCTGATCCGGCGCGGCGTCGGGGAGGTGGGCACGGTCGTCCTGAGGTCGGGGCTGGCGGGGTTCGCGGTGAGCCTACGTGGCGGGGTGGCCGCGCGCTTGTGCGGGTGGAACCGCTTGGAACGAAACGACTACCGTGTGCACGGTGAACATCGTGGACACCTACACCGGGCACGTCGACCCGGGCGGCGACGCCACCCGGCGCACCCTGGACGCGCTCACCATCACCAAGCTGTCCGTCGGCCCGATGGACAACAACGCGTACCTGCTGGTGTGCCGGGAGTCGAACGAGGCGCTGCTGATCGACGCGGCGAGCGACCCCGAGCGCATCTCCGACCTGATCGGCCACGGCCCGGACCGGCCCGCGTTGCGGACGGTCGTCACCACCCACCAGCACCAGGACCACTGGCAGGCCCTGGGCGCGGTGGCCGGAGCGAACGGGGCCAACACGGCGGCCCACCCGCTGGACGCGGAGCCGTTGCCGGTCCCGCCGGACTTCCTGGTCGAGCACGGGGACACGCTGACGGTGGGGCAGGTCACCCTGTCGGTGATCCACCTGCGCGGCCACACCCCGGGGTCGATCGCGCTGCTGTACCGCGACCCGGCGGGCCACCCGCACCTGTTCACCGGGGACTCGCTGTTCCCGGGCGGGGTGGGGAAGACGGCGTCCCCGGAGGACTTCACGTCCTTGCTCGACGACGTGGAGACGCGGCTCTTCGGGGAGCTGCCGGACGAGACGTGGTTCTACCCGGGCCACGGGGATGATTCGACGCTGGGCACGGAGCGGCCGAAGCTGAAGGAGTGGCGCGAACGCGGCTGGTGATCAAGGTGTGGGCTGCCCGCCTGGTGCAGCCCACACCCGTTCGGAACTTCGTCCGAGGGTGGGGGCATGGATTTCCGGCAAGCGATCGTGGACTTCGACACAGACCGCGGTACCAAGATGACCTGCTCGACGCGTCCTGTACTGGGGGCTGCTGCGCTACCTGGGCTTCTTCACCCTGGATCACTCGGAGCCCCACATGCCCCGACTCAGAGTGAGCGAAGCCGGTCGCCGGGTCACGGGGAACCTGCGCCGGGTCGCGTCCGAGGAAATGGGTATCGCCTTCGGAGTTGCTTTGGCCCGCCGCTGGTTCATGCACACCGGCGCCGGTGCACCGTCCGTCGCGGTCGACGTCGATGTCGCACTCGATGACGGCCGCATCTTCGGTGCGGGCGCACCGGTGCGGCGCGTTGCCGGCCGGCGTCCCGACTACGTCCTGGTCGCCCCCGCGCCCGGATCCCGGAACAGATACCGGTTCCGGGTCCTCGAGTGCAAAGGCACGAAGAGCCCCGGCTACGCCGAGCCCCAGCTCGCCAGCGCGGTGGAGCAACTCGACGGGGTCGCGATCGGCAAGTGGGTTCCCCACGGCCTGGCGACCTCGATCATCACTTCCGAAGCCGAAACCTGTTATCGCGCCGTGGACACCATCGAGGGCACGGAACCGTCCTACGAGGTCACCCCCGAGATGATCGAGCAGCCCCGGGACTTCCGGCTCGAGGCCGAGCGGCCCGAGGTGTTGGCAGCCGAGATCGCCGGCGCCTCGGTACGGGCATCCTGGGCGATGCTCGCCGATTTCGGCAGCAACCTCGAAGCGCTCCGGAACTGGGCACCCGAAACCATGCTCGGCCGGACGAACCGTCGTCCGCGTGTGCGCACAACCTTCGACACGCCACTCGGCACGGCAAATGGCACGAGCATCACCTTCGGTTTCGACCGGGAGCGGCTCACCGTCAGGTACGGCGTCGACGCATCGGTCGACGACCGGCTCGCGGGAGAATCCGCCGAGGCGGTCCTGGAGGCGCAGCGAACGTTCGCCGGCCGCCTCGGCGAGTCCGAGGTCCAAGGCTGGGCACCCGAATCACAGACGGTCTACTCCGCGACGGCCGGCGGATCGATATTCTCGCTCACTCTCGAACGAGGCCGCTGACACGGACGGAGCAGCCGGGTAACGCTTGGGCCGTCAAAGGCGGGCTCAGGGCAACTCGCCGGACGAACCGGGCGTCCCCCACAGACCCCAGCGCTGGGGCTTCCACCGGTTCTTTCCGTCAGGAGGCCCCACCATGTCCAAGACCCTCAGACGTGCGCTCGTCGCCGTCATTCTGCTGCTCGCCGGGACGCTCGCCGCCGCGGGACCGGCTCAGGCCGATTCCACCACGCCCGCCCTGAACAACATCCGGACCGGGCTCAACCCCGCGTTCGACCGGATCGTGCTCGACCTGTCGGCCGGGACCCTGCCCACCGTGATCAACTACCGGCTCACCGACGAACTCACCTCCGACCCGAGCGGTGAGATCGTGTGGCTCACCGGGGAGTACTTCATCGAAGTCTCCGCCTTTCCCCTCGTCGCGCACGACGCGAACGGGAACCCCACCTTCACCGTGCCGCCGAAGTTCCGGACCCGGAACCTCGCCAACGTCATGGCCGTCGCCATCACCGGGGACTTCGAGGCACAGACCTCGATCGGAATCGGGGTGCGGTCGCGGACCGCGGTGAACGTCTTCACGCTCACCTCGCCCAACCGCATCGTCATCGACATCGCCCACTGAAAAGAGCCGCGGGTGGCCCGGCGGTCACCCGCGCTCGTACGGGATCTTCTCCCCCGCCTCGACCGCGAACGGCAGGTGGTTGCCCGCCGGCGGCAGCGGGCACGTCGCGAAGTCCGTGAACGCGCAGGGCAGGTTCACCGCGCGGTTGAAGTCCAGCTCGACCGACCCGTCCGCTGCCGGTGCCCCGACCGGCAGCGACCGGTTGGCCGCGTAGGTCGTCACGCCACTCGTCCCGTCGGTGAACAGGATGCTCAGGCCGCCGTCCTTGCCGTTGAACGCGGTCAGCGTGTGCGACACCCCATCGCGGGAGAAGCGGACGACACCCGGCGCCGTGTACACGTGGCTCAGGCCCTCCACGACCGCGCCCACCGTGGTCGGACGCGGCTCGGCGAACGCTTCGAACCGCCCGGGCAGCACCCAGGACGGCGACGGCTCGTACGCCGGGACGCCGCGGAACTCGCGCAGCACCTCGGCCTTGGGGTCGTGGACGCGGATCAGGTACCCCGAACGGCGGGCCACCTCGATCTCGACGTCACCCGCCAGCACGCGGGTGCCCGCGCCGCTGTTGACCAGCTCGAACCGCCGGACGCCGGTGATCGGTTCCCCTTCGTGGGCCAGCGAGGCGCCGGCCGGGTCGACGTAGGCCGCGTCGGCGTCCTGCCACCAGCGGCCCGGGATGC
This sequence comes from Amycolatopsis sp. NPDC058278, assembly GCF_042881395.1. Taxonomy (NCBI): domain Bacteria; kingdom Bacillati; phylum Actinomycetota; class Actinomycetes; order Pseudonocardiales; family Pseudonocardiaceae; genus Amycolatopsis; species Amycolatopsis sp. NPDC058278. The sequence continues at coordinate 17,784 of NZ_JBHVXZ010000028.1, forward strand.
CGGGGTACTCCCGGGGAGAGTCCGTCAGCCAGTCCAGCGAAACCAGTGCCAGCCAGCCGTGCGGCTCGGCCAGGTCGGTCTCGCGCTGGGCCTTCCAGTCCTGCCACTCCTGGGTGAACGTGCTCATCGCGGGCCCCTTCCGGTCGACTTACGACCATGCCAACCCGGTGCGCGCGCCGCTATTCCGCGTCCCAGCATCCGGACACCAGCTCAGTCGAAGGACCACTGCAGGCCGTAGCTCAGGCCCTGGTGCAGGTCGTGGAACTCGAGGCCGACCTCGCCGACCCGGTTGACGGTCAGCGCGTCGCCGGAGTCGATGCCGTCGTCGACCACCCGGCCCGGTACGCCGTTGAGGCGCCACACCCGCGTCGGCGGGGCCGCCCGGTCGAACCGGACCCGCACCGAGAACTGCTCGCAGCGGCGCAACGGCGTCATGGCGTAGTACGGCCGCAGCCGCGTGCGCCGCGGCGTGAACCGGATGCCGTACTCGTGGCGCTGGCCGAGCCGCAGCGGGCTCGGCAGCCGCATGATGAACTGCGCGTGGCTCGCCGACACCTGGCGCGCTTCGACGATTTCGCCGCCGAACAGCGCGTCCGCGGTGATGTCCGGCACCGGGTCGCTGCCCGGCTCGGCCGGCACGCTGAACGGCAGGACCAGCTCGTCGAGCTCGTCGACCTCCGCGACGATCCGGCGCTCCTCCGCCAGTTCCGGCGGGTCGCGGTCGAGCCGGAGCATCGCCTTCATCGACTCGACGTACCAGCCGGCCAGCGGGTGCAGGTCACTGCGGGGCGCGGGCGCGCCCAGCAGCTCGTCGAGCCGGCGGAACGCCAGGTCGATGCGGCGGCGGGCGGTGCGCGGGTCGCGGTCGAGGACGCTGGCCAGCCACGAGATCCGCCGGTCGAGGAACTCCCCCGCGGCCTCCTCGTGCAGGCCGAGCGCCGTCAGCGCGGCCAGCTTCAGGTCCGGTGGCAGCCGTCCGCACAGCTCGGTCAGGCGCAGCACGAGCTTCTGGCGCGCGGCGGCGGGCTGGTCGGTTTCGGTGATCGCGCACGCCGCCCGCAGGCAGGGGCCGATCCGCTGGTGCAGGTCGGCCGCGTCGAGACCGCGGCCGCGGCGCAGTTCGCTCAGCTCGCGCACGAACGGGGAGGTGTGCTCTTCCGTCGTCCCACCCCCTCGTCCGCCCGCGGAAGATTTGCCCACGTTACCAGTTTCCGTTCCACGAAAGCAGGACAAATGACGGACATCGGCATTCCGGGAATACCCGGCCGGCCGACCCCCCACGAGCCGGCCGGCCGGGTCTCACCCGCGGGTCAGTTCACCCCGAAGATCAGGGCCCAGATCGAGTGACTCTCCATCAGACACACCTCCTCATCGCTGTACCCAGGCCGAGGCGGAAAGCGGCGCGGAGCCGTGGAACGTCGGCGCGGCCGGCTCCTCCGCGTTTCCGGCAGCCACCGCGAAACCCGCGACGGCACCGACCACGAACGCGGCGAAGACCGATTTCACCAGGGTCAAAATCCTGCAGTAGACGTTCACGACACGGGCTCCCCGACCTCGCTCGAAATGAAATCCGGCCGGTTGGCATCGCATTCTTTTCCGGCCGGGTTCCAGCATCGCCGGGCCGCGGCGAGACTCAGATGTCCGCTGTCACGGGTGTTGTGTGCCGTTTGGCTCAGAGTGGGCGAAGGCACGCAGGACGCGGGGCTCGCGGATGAGGAACCGGCGACGGCCGGTCTCGACGATCCCGCGCTCCCGCAGCACGCGCAGCGCCCGCGCGACGGTACGCCGGGCCGCGCCGATCTGCGCGGCGATGTCCTCCTGCGACAGCGCGTCGACGACGACGCCCTCCGGCACGGTCCGGCCGCGCTCCTCGGCCAGCCGGACCAGGACCGCCGCCACGCGCCGGCTGACGTCGAAGGCGGCGGCGTCGATCCGCGCGGATTCGGCGTTGCGGAGCCGGGCCGCGACCGTCTTGATGGTCGCGATGGCGATCGCGGGCCGGGAGAGCAGGACGTCGATGAACTCGGCACCGGTGAGCTGGAAGACGGTGCACGGTTCGATCGCGCGCACCGACGCCGACCGCGGCCGCCCCGTGACCGCGGCGAGGTCGCCCAGCACCTCGCCGGGGCCGCGTAGCCCGAAGAGCACCTCGCGGCCGTCCTCGACGATCGTGGAGACGCGCACCCAGCCGGAAACGAGCACGTGGACGTGGTCGGACGGGTCGCCCTCCATGAGCACGACGTCGTTCGCGCGGAACCGGCGGCGGGTGCCCCGGGCAAGCAGGTATTCGCGATCGGTGTCGGCGAGGTGGGCCAGGAGCGCCCCGTCCGCCGTGTCGTCTTGCCCGCTCATGGCTCCCCTCCGGATCACCACCGTAACCCGGCGTGGCGGCCTTCGGCGACCACCACGACCGGTAGGGTCTCCGCGTGGACGTGGAGATCTACACCGACGGAGCGTGCAGCGGGAACCCCGGCCCGGGCGGCTGGGGCGCGGTCCTGCGTTACGGCAGGCACGAGCGCGAGCTGTACGGCGGCGAAGCCACGCCGACGACGAACAACCGCATGGAGCTGACGGCACCGATCCGCGCGCTGGAGAGCCTGACCCGGCCGTCGCAGGTGCGGGTGTACACGGACAGCACGTACGTGCGCAACGGAATCACGCAGTGGCTCCCCCGCTGGAAGAGCAACGGCTGGCAGACGGCGGCGCGCGCCCCGGTGAAGAACGCGGACCTCTGGCAACGCCTCGACGCGGCGATCGGCGGCCACACGGTCGAGTGGCTGTGGGTCAAGGGCCACGCGGGACACCCGGAGAACGAGCGAGCGGACCGGCTCGCGGTGCGCGGCGCCCAGGAGGCGCGGGAGCGCGGGAAGCCGGTCAACGCGGACTAGTCCGGAGTGGACGGTCGTGGAAGAATTCCCCGATGCCTCCCGCTGCGTGCCCGTGCGGCCTCGCCGAGTCCTACGCCGACTGCTGTGGCCGGTTCCACGACGGCAGCCTCACCGCTCCCACCGCCGAGTTGCTGATGCGCTCGCGGTTCAGCGCCTTCGCCGTCGGGGACACCGCGTACCTGCTGCGCACCTGGCACCCGGACACCCGGCCGCGGCAGCTCCGGCTCGATCCGGGCCAGGAGTGGACGCGGCTGGAGATCCTCGGCCGCAGCGGGGGCGGACTGCTGCACGCCGAGGGCACCGTCGAGTTCCGGGCGCACTACCGCCACCGGGGCCGGGACGGCTTCCTCGAGGAGAACAGCCGCTTCCGCCGTGAGGAGGGCCACTGGGTCTACCTCGACGCGGCGGCGTAAACCCGCCCCGCGCACCACGACGGTCGTGCTAAACAAGGCGGCGATGGGAAAACTGACGCGCCGCGCCCGGGCCAAGGCGGACTACCTCGGCTTCATCGGTGCCCGGGAGTGGCCGCTCGCCGCGTCCGGGGTGGGCGTTGCGCTCGGCGTGGTCACCATCCTCCCCAGCGCCGTCGGCGTCGTGCTCTCCGTCGTCGCGCTCGCGCTGGGCGTCGCCACCTTCACCCGGGACGTCCGGCTGCTGCGCCGCCGCTGGGCCGGGTTCGAGTTCACCACCATCGCCGCCCCCTTCCCGACCGCGGAGCTACCCCCGCCGCCCGCCTACCCGGACGCGGCCTACCTCGCCGTGCCCGCCCGCGGGACGGCGCTGGTCAGCGCCGCGATCGACCGCGAGCTGTGGGCGGAGCGGCACACGATCGACATCGCCGAGGAGCCCTACCGGCTGCCGCCGTCCCTCAAGGCCACCGCACCGCACGTGCTGCCGCTGCGGGCGCGCGGGCGGCTGCTGTTCAACGGCCCGATCGTCGGCATGCGCGGTGATCCGCTGCCGGCCGCCGGGGCGCGACCCGCGCCGATCCGGCTGCACCGGGCGCGGTTCTTCGACGCCGTCTGCTCGAACGAACTCGCCGCGCTCCGGATCACCCGCACCGACACCGGCGAAGAGTACGACCTGCGCAAGGCCGAGCTCACCGACACCGCGGGCGCCCTCCGGGAGCTGAGCAGCAGCGCGCTCGCCGACCTCGTCGGTGTCTCGACGGTCGCGTTCACCACCGACGGCAAGCTGGTCACCGTCCGGCAGTCGCCGCTCAACTCCGTCAGCGGGCTGCTGCTCGCCCCCTCGGGCAGCGGCTCGCTCGAGCCCCGCGACCTGCGCACCCCCGACGGCGGCCCGCGCCGGTTCCTCCACACCGCGATCCGCGCCGGGATGGAGCGCGAGCTGTGCGAGGAGAGCGGCCTCACCCCCGAAGACGTCCGCGAGACGAAGCTGGCCGGCTTCGCGCGCTGGATGGAGCGCGGCGCCAAACCCGAGTTCTTCGGGCTGACCCGGCTGTCGGTCGACAGCGCCGAGGTCGCCCGGCGCCGTCCGGTCAGCGGCGAGCGGCTCTACAGCGCGGGCCTGACGCTCTTCGACGTCGACCTCCCCGCGATCGGCGCCGCGCTCGCCGCCGGTGTCCCGCTCAGCGAGGCACTCCCCCCGCGGCTTGGGGAGGACGGATCCCTGCCGCTCCTGCTGGCCCTGCGCGCCGCCGCGGCGTGGCAGGCCGCCCGCGTCTGACGAAACGCCCCTGTTCTCGGCGTGACCGGGCCGCTACGATCGTCCGCAATTGTTAGGAAAGTTCCCTAACGATGGTCCGCTGTCCCCCGCCGCCGTGGGTGCCTAGGAGGCGCGCAAGTGAGCTATCGGCAGAGAAGAACCCGGACTCTCCTCGCGGCGGCCGTGCTGGCCGTCGCGGTGACCGGGGCGACCGTCCCGGCCGCAACCGGGCAGGAACCGGTGCGAGCGGTGGTCGCGGCCGCGGCCCCGGCGACCGCGGTCCCCGGTTTCCTGATCCAGACGTCGGCGCAGGTAGGCGACGACTCCGCGGTCTCCAAGCCCGGCTACAACACCTCCGGCTGGTACCCGGTCGGCCCGCGCTCGACCGTCTACGCCGGGCTGCTGGCCAACGGCAAGTACGCCGACCCGTTCTACTCGACCAACATGAAGAACGTGCCGACCGCGGACTTCCGGGTCCCGTGGTGGTACCGCACCGACCTGACGGTCGCCGACCCCACCCAGCGCACGTACCTGGACTTCAGCGGCGTGCTGTCGAAGGCCGACGTCTGGGTCAACGGGACGCGCGTCGCCGACAAGACGCAGGTCAACGGCGCCTACACCCGCCACGACCTCGACATCACCGCGCAGGTGAAGGCCGGCACGAACAGCGTCGCGTTCAAGGTCTACCCGAACGACCCGAACAAGGACCTCTCGATGGGCTGGATCGACTGGGCGCAGACCCCGCCGGACCAGAACATGGGCATCGTGCGGGACGTCCTCGTGCGCCGCAGCGGCCCGGTGGCGCTGCGCGGCGGCCACGTCGTCACGAAGCTGACCGGGCTGAGCCACGCCGATCTGACGGTGAAGGCCGACGTCCGCAACGACTCGGCGAGCGCGGTGAGCACGACGGTCTCCGGCACGGTCGCCGGGCGAGCGATCAGCCAGACGGTGAGTCTGGCGGCGAAGGAGAAGAAGACCGTCACCTTCGGGGTCGTCGGGATCGACAACCCGCAGGTCTGGTGGCCGGCCGGGATGGGCGGGCAGCCGCTCTACGACCTCGATCTGACGGCGAACGTCGGCGGCACCGCGTCGGACACCTCGCACTCGAGCTTCGGCGTGCGCACGGTGACGGCGAACAAGAACGCGAGCGGCGGCCGGGCGTACACGATCAACGGGCGCCCGCTGCTGATCAAGGGCGGCGGCTACTCGCCGGACCTGTTCCTGCGCTGGAACGCGCAGTACGCGGCGGACAAGCTGGCCTACGTCAAGGACCTCGGGCTCAACACCGTGCGCCTGGAGGGGCACATCGAGCCGGACGAGTTCTTCGACCTCGCCGACCGGTTGGGCGTGCTGACCCTGCCCGGCTGGGAGTGCTGCGACAAGTGGGAGGGCCAGGTCAACGGCGACGAGAAGGGTGACCCCTGGACCGCCGCCGACTACCCGGTCGCGAAGGCGTCGATGACCGCGGAGGCCGAGCGGCTGCGCGACCACCCGAGCGTCATCTCGTTCCTCATCGGCAGCGACTTCGCCCCCGACGCGACGATCGAGAAGAACTACCTCGACGCGCTGAGCGCCGCGGACTGGGCCACGCCGGTGGTCCCGGCCGCGTCGGCGAAGTCGTCGCCGCAGCTCGGGTCGTCCGGCATGAAGATGAACGGGCCGTACGACTACGTGCCGCCGAACTACTGGTACGACAAGGCGCACAGCGACCTCGGCGGCGCGTGGAGCTTCAACTCCGAGACCAGCGCCGGGCCGGACATCCCGACGATGGACACGCTCAAGCGGATGATGTCGTCGAGCGAGCTGGACACGATGTGGAAGAGCCCGTCGACCGCGCAGTACCACCGGTCGTCGTCTTCGACGTTCGCGAACCTGAAGCTCTTCGGCGACGCGCTGACCGGCCGCTACGGCAAGCCGGCGAGTCTCGACGACTTCGTCCGGAAGGCGCAGCTGGCGCAGTACGAGAACGTCCGCGCCGAGTTCGAGTCGCACTCGCGCAACTTCAGCGACGGCTCGAACCCGGCCACCGGGATCATCTACTGGATGCTCAACAGCGGCTGGACGTCGCTGCACTGGCAGCTGTTCGACGCCTACCTCGACCAGAACGGCTCGTACTTCGGGGCCAAGAAGGCGAACGAACCGCTGCACATCCAGTACTCGTACGACACCAAGTCGGTCGTGGTCGTGAACCACAACCACGACGCGGCGTCCGGCCTGACCGCCCGCGTGCAGTTGTTCAACCTGGACGGCACGCCGAAGTTCGACCAGACGAAGAGCGTTTCGGTCGGCGGTGACGGCGCCAAGACGACGGCGCTGACCATCGGTTCGGTGAGCGGGCTGTCGACGACATACCTGGCAAAGCTGGTCCTGACCGATTCGTCGGGCAAGGAGGTCAGCCGCAACGTGTACTGGCTGTCCACCAAGGCCGACACCCTCGACTGGGGCAACAGCGACTGGTACTACACGCCGACGACGTCGTACGCGGACCTGTCCGGGCTGAACGGTCTGGCGCAGGTCTCCCTCGGGTCGGCGGCCACGTCGACGGCCAACGCCGACGGCACCACGACGACCAAGGTGACGCTGAAGAACGACGCGGGCGGCAAGGTGCCGGCGTTCTTCGTCGACGCGCACGTGGTCGGCGCGGCGGGCGCGCCGGTGCTGCCGGTGCGCTGGACCGACAACCAGGTCAGCCTCTGGCCCGGTGAGTCGGCGACGCTGACGGCGACGTACCGGACCGCGGACCTCAAGGGCGCCAAGCCGTCCGTGCGGGTCGCGGGCTGGAACACCGGGACGAAGACGATCCCGGCGGACGGCTCGGTCGATCCGGGCCCGGGCAACCCGGTGGACTACCAGGCCGAGGACGCGACGATCACGAACGGCGTCGCCGAGTCCAACCACGCGGGCTACACCGGAACCGGGTTCGTCAACTACGACAACGCGACCGGCAGCGCGGTGGAGTTCGCCGTCAACGCGGCCGCGGCGGGCCCGGCGAACGTCGTCCTGCGGTTCGCCAACGGCACCACGGCGAACCGCCCGATGGACATCACGGTCAACGGCGCGAAAGTGGCGTCCGGGGTGGCCTTCGGCGGGACGGGGAACTGGGACACCTGGCAGACGGTCACGGTCCCGGTGACGCTGACCGCCGGGACGAACAAGATCAAGGCGACCGCGACGACCGCCGGCGGCGGTCCGAACGTCGACAAGATCACCGTCTAGCTCCGGTCCGAGGGCGGCACCTTCCCGGGAAGGTGCCGCCCTCGGTCATTCCCAGAGCAGGCGCTGCTCGCGGTCCGGGTCGGACACCGTCGTCGAGACGTCGTCGAAGAGGCGCGTGACGCGGTCCACCGTCGTGTACCGCGGCCAGCCCGGGTCGCCGGTGGTCACGAAGCGGACCCACGCGTCGAACATCTCCGTCGCCACCGCCTGCATGCGCTCCGCCGGGAACGGGCGGCCGGCGAAGAGGAAGCGCCAGTTGCGGTTGCGGATGTCGTCGAACATCAGCGGCAGATCGAGCCCGTGCGCCGCGCCCAAGCCGCGGCCGCGCGGGGCGACGCGCCAGTCCAGGCGGTACATCCAGGCGTCCGGCTGCGCTTCGGCGAACCGGATCGCCGGGATCCACCAGTCTCCCGCCGTCAGTGCGCGGTTGCGGATCTGGTCCTCCGGCCAGCTGAATAGGTCGTTATACGCCGCGACGGCCTTCTCGATCGCGGGGGCGTCCAGCATGGTCGAGCCGACGCCCAGCAGTTTCGCGCCGCCGGACTGCAGCCAGCTGAACAGGTCCTCCTCGTCGGCCGTCGTCCCGATCAGCAGCGGGACCTCGCGCACGCCGTCCAGCGGGCGGCGCGCCAGCAGCTCGTCGCCGACGACCACGCGGTAGGTCACCTTGGTGCCCGACGCCGCCGAAACCCGTTGCTGCGCCTCGAGGATCCGCGTCACCGGCAACGTCGCCAGGTCCTCCGGCGAAGCGTCCAGCTCCGCGAGGACCGCCGAAGCGACCGCCGCGCCTTCGTCCGGTGTGTGCACGACCGAGCCGACGCCGGTGCCGCTCTGCACGATCGCCTGGTGGACCAGGCCGCGGGTGGCGGGCACGGCCAGCAGCGTCCCGACCGTGCGGCCGCCGTTGGACTGCCCGGCCAGCGTCACCCGGCCCGGGTCGCCCCCGAAGGCGGCGACGTTGTCCCGCACCCATTCGAGCGCGGCGACCTGGTCGCGCAGGGACAGGTTGGTGTCGGCGACGCCGGGCAGGTGCAGCATCCCGAGCACGCCGAGCCGGTAGGCGACAGTCACGACGACGACACCTCGCCGCGCGTACGCGGAGGCGTCGAACTGGTGCGGCGCACCCATCACGCCGCCTCCGCCGTGGATCCACACCAGCACCGGGTACGAGCCCGGCGAGGCGGGCGCGTAGACGTTCAGGAAGAGGCAGTCCTCGTCACCGGTGAAGCCGCGCCCGGTCAGTGCGGGCTGCGGCGCGCGCGGCGCCCACCGGGTGGCGTCCCGGACACCCGGCCACGGCGGCACCGGACGCGGTGCGCGGAACCGCAGCTGCCCCACCGGCGGCTCGGCGTACGGCACCCCGAGGAACGTCCGCACTCCGTCCCGCCCGGACCCGCGCAGGGCGCCGGCCGCGATCTCCACCGTCGTCACGAACCCAGCCTATGAGCTTGCGCTGGAGTGCGCTCCAGCGTGTTGACTGGGGCACACATACCGGGAGGGAACCATGGGCGCGTCCGAAAACAAGCAGCTCCTGAAGACGGCGTTCGACGCCTGGGCGACCGGCGACATCCGGCCGCTCATCGCCGCGATGGCCGACGACGTCACCTGGACGGTCAGCGGGCACAACAGCTGGTCCGGCCGCTTCAGCGGCAAGGACTCGGTCCGCCGCGACCTGCTCGGCCCGCTGGGCGCCCAGTTCGACGGCACCTACACCAGCACGGCGAGCCGGTTCGTCGCCGAAGACGACGTCGTCGTGGTCGAGACGCGGGGCAGCGTCGCGACCAAAGCCGGGGCGCGCTACGACAACGAGTACTGCTTCGTCTTCCGCGTCGAGGACGGCCGGATCCGCGAGATCACCGAGTACATGGACACCCAGCTGGTCGCGGAGGTGCTCCCGGAGCTGGCCCGGTGACGCCCACGACGGCTTCCGGGTGATGATTACCCCGTGCACATAGCGGCAGAGATAGTGGCGCTGGTCGTGACCGTCCTCGTCGTCAGCGCGGTGGCGCGGCGGCTGGACTGGTCCGCCCCGCTGTGCCTGATCGTCGTCGGCGTCGCCGGCTCGTACGTCCCCGGCGTGCCCGAGGTCCACCTCGACCCCGAGGTCGTGCTGCTCGGCCTGCTGCCCCCGCTGCTGTACTCGGCGGCCATCCAGACGTCCCTGGTCGACTTCCGGAAGAACCGCGGCGCGATCGGGCTGATGTCGGTCGGGCTCGTCGTGTTCACCGCGATCGGCGTCGGCTTGGTCGCCTGGGCGGTGATCCCCGGGCTCCCGCTGGCCGGCGGCATCGCCCTCGGCGCGGTCGTGGCGCCCCCGGACGCGGTCGCCGCCAGCGTCGTCGCCCGCCGGGTCGGCATGCCGCGCAAGCTGATCCGGCTCCTGGAGGGCGAGAGCCTCTTCAACGACGCGGCCGCGCTGGTCGCCCTCCGCACGGCCATCGCCGCGCTGGCCGGCTCGGTCAGCCTCTGGCAGGTCGGCGCGGACTTCTTCCGCGCGGCCATCGGCGGGGCCGTGGTCGGCCTGGTCGTCGGCTTCGTCGCCGCGTTCATCCGCGCCCGGATGACCGAGCCGGTGCTCGACACCGCGCTGTCGTTCGCCGTGCCGTTCATCGCCTACATCCCGGCCGAGGCGATCCACGGCTCCGGCGTGCTCGCGGTGGTGATCGCCGGGCTCATCCTCGGGCACAAGGCGCCGCAGATCCTGTCCGGCTCCGCCCGGCTGGCGTCCCGGCTGAACTGGCAGACCATCCAGTTCCTCCTGGAGAACCTGGTCTTCCTGCTGATCGGCCTGCAGCTGCGGCGGATCCTCGCCGAGGTCGGCGAGAGCGGGCTCTCGCTGCTCACGCTCACCTGGATCTGCGTCGCCGTGCTCGGCGCGACCATCCTCACCCGCGTGCTGTACCTGATCGGCATCGGCACGGTGAAACGCGTCAAACGGCGCTTCCTGCCGGGCAAGGTCAAGGTGAAGATCTGGCCGTGGCGCTATTCGGCCGTCATCGCGTGGGCGGGCATGCGCGGGGTGGTGACGCTCGCGGCCGCGTTCGTCCTGCCCGCGGACACCCCGCAGCGGGCCGTGCTCGTGCTCGCGGCGTTCGTCGTCGTGGCCGGCACCCTGGCCGTGCAGGGCATGACGCTGCCGCCCCTGATCCGGCGGCTGCGCCTGCCGCGGCCGGACCCCGCGGAGGACGCGCTGCAGGAGGCGGCCGTCCTCCACGACATGACCCGGGCCGCGCTGGCCAAGCTGGAGGAGATCCGGCAGCCCGACGACCCGCCGGAGATCATCCAGCGCCTGCGTGACCGGCTGCAGCACCGCGCCGACTCGGCGTGGGAGCAGCTCGGCCGGCAGAGCGCGCTGGCCGAGACGCCGAGCGACGCCTACCGCCGGCTGCGGCTGGAGCTCCTGGAGGTGGAGCGCAACCAGTTCCTCAAGGCCCGCGCCAGCGGCAGCGCCGACGACGACGTCCTGCGCCGGGTCCTGGAGCGGCTGGACATCGAGGAGTCCATGCTCGACCGCGACGAGGCCGAGCCGGACGTGGAGGGCCGCGAACTGCGCACCCCGGCCGCGACGGCGGGGTCGTGCAAGCACCTGGCCCACGAATGGGTCGACAAGGAACCCAGCTCGGCCGACAGCTGCGCGGCCTGCCTCGCCGAGGGCACGACGTGGGTGCACCTGCGGATGTGCCTGAAGTGCGGCAACGTCGCCTGCTGCGACTCTTCGCCGCGCCGCCACGCGACCCGGCACTTCCACGAGAGCCGTCACCCGGTGATGCGCAGCTTCGAGCCGGGCGAGACGTGGCGGTGGTGTTTCGTGGACAAGCAGCTCGGTTAAGGTCGGGGATATGAGCACCCCGGAGCAGGAGATCGAGTACCGCCAGCACCGTTTCAGCCCGCCCCCGGGCTCGACGGAGATCTTCCTGGTCCGGCACGGCGAGTCCGCTCCGGCCCGCGGCGACGACCCCTTCGAGCTCGTCGACGGCCAGGCCGACCCGGACCTCGCCCCGGAGGGCCGCGACCACGCCCAGCGCGTCGGCGTCCGGCTCGCCGGCGAGCGGATCGACGCGATCTACGTGACGACGCTGCGCCGCACGGTGCAGACCGCCGCGCCGCTGGCGGACAAGCTGGGCCTGACCCCGGTCGTCGAACCGGACCTGCGCGAGATCCACCTGGGCGAGTGGGAGAACGGCCTGTTCCGGAAGTACACCACCGAAGGCCACCCGATCGTCGAACGGCTGTGGGCCGAGCAGCGCTGGGACGTGATCCCGGGCGCGGAGTCCGACGAGCGGTTCGGGGCCCGGCTGCGCGGCGCGCTCACCCGCATCGCGGCCGCGCACCCCGGCCGGCGCGTCGCGGTGTTCACCCACGGCGGCGTGATCGGCGAGGTGTTCGCCCAGGCCAGCCGCTCGGTCGAGCGGTTCGCGTTCCTCGGCGCCGACAACGGGTCGATTTCGCACCTGGTGCTGCACGGCGACAACTGGATCGTGCGGCGCTTCAACGACACCGCCCACCTGGCTACGCCGCTCGGCTGAGCTTCCCGGCCGCGACGAGCTGGACGGTCACCAGGATCGACACGGCTTCTGCGGCCAGCAGCCCGATCAGCACGAGCACCTGCGTCAGCCCGGCCTGGATCGGGCCTGCGCCGCCGAGCAGGACGCCGACGTAGGCGCCGGGGAGCGTCACCAGGCCGACCGTGCGGGTCTGGTCGAGCGCCGGGATGAGCGCGTGGCCGGCCGAGGGGCGGCAGATCTCCAGCGCGGCCGGGCGCGGCAGGAACCCCAGCGCCAGCGCGGCTTCGTACTCGCCGTGCCGGGCCTCGAGCTCGTCGAGGGCGCGGCGGGCGGCCTGCGACGTCGCGGTCATGGCGCCGCCGATCACGATGCCGGCGATCGGCACGACGGCGATCGGCTTCGGCGGGACGACGCCGGCGCCGAGGACCAGCGCGAGCACGGGCGCGACGCCGGCGGCGATGGCCAGGGCCGTCCACGGGAGGTTCTTCAGGGTGCCGGCGCGGCGCGCCGACGTCACCGCGGCGATCCCGAACATCAGCAGCACGAAGAGGCCGGTGAGCGGCGCCGAGCGCAGGACGGCGGTGATCACCAGCGACACGGCGGCGAGCTGGACGACCGCGCGGGCGGCGGCGATCAGCACCGCGCGCCCGTCACCGAGGCCGCCGGCCCGGACGACGGCCGCACCCGCGACGGCGAGCAGGACGAGGACCGCCACCAGGGCGGGGCCGAAGGTGATCGCGGCGTTCACGCCGCCGATCCTGCCGCTCAGACGGCGCAGCTGAAGAGGCGGTCCGGCTCGGTCTCGGTCTTCTCGGCGACGACGACGCCGTCGACGACGATCCGGCACCGCAGCGCGCCGGGCCCGGGGTTGCGGGCGGCGATGCTGTAGAACTCGGTGCGGCCGGCGGGGCCGACCCGGGTGAACTGCGTGGACCACGGCGTCGCGACCTCGGCGTGCTGGGTCAGCACCGAGCCCGCGGCGGCGTAGGTGACGTTGCGGGCGCCGTGCGCGCCGAGCAGTTCGTAGACGACGCTGTGGTTGACGGTGCGGACCGCGGCCGGAGCGACCGGCGCGGCGGCGGGCTCTTCGCTGCCGGGGCCGCGCGCGGACCGGGGCACGACGTAGACGGTCACCGCGAAGGCCGCGGCGAGCACCCCGAGGACGACGACGAAGCTGCCGGCCGGCCGAGCCCGCCCGGCGCAGTCGCGCTGGGCCCGGGTCGCGGTGGAAACGCCCATGGAGAGGTCTTCTCTCGTCGCGCGCACTTCCGTCGAGTGCGTCGACCTATATCTCGCCGTGACCTGACGGGGCGTTAGCAGCTCTTCGCGGGAAGTTCGATGTTCACCCGGACGGGGGTCTCCCGAGGCGCCGGACTTCGCCGGATTTTGTCGGACCCGCGGGGGATGATCGGGGTGTGTACGAAGAGGCGGCAGCGCCGTTGGTGCTGCGAGGCGTGGCGAAATGCGTGTGGCGATCGGCTTCGGAGGGCCCGAAGAGGATCGTCCCGGACGGCTGCGTGGACCTGGTCGTCGGCGACGGTGCGGCGTTCGTGGCCGGCCCGGACACGACGGCGTGGTCATCGGAGTCGCGTCCGCAAGCGGTGCTGAGCGGGATCCGGTTCCGGCCGGGCCGCGCGGCGGCGGCCCTGGGCGTGGCGGCGGACGAGTTGCGTGATCGGCGGGTGCCGATCGGTGAGCTGTGGGGAAGGTCGCTGGCGGAGAGGTTGGCGGCCGGGGAGGTATCGCCGGCCGAGGCGGTGGCCGGCCGGCTCGGGGAGTTGCCGCCGGAGGATCTGGCGGTGGCGGAGCTGATCGCCCGGCTGGACGCGGGAGTGGCCCGGGTCGGCGAAGCGGCGGCGGGGTTGATCAGGCGATCCGGAGAGGAGGCGGCACCAACGAGGGCCGGCGAAGAATGCCGCACGAGCATCGCCGGGAACCCGCTCGGGAACGCTGGCGAGGAAGCAGCGCGACCCGGCGCCATGGTCGGCCACGTCACGGCGAGCGGCAGCCCATTCGCCGTCGGCCGCGAAGCGGCACCAACCATCCTGACCCCACCTCCAGCCGCAACCAGCGCCGCCCCATTCGCAGGCAGCGGCAGCGAAGCGGCACCAGCGCTCCTTACCCCACCTCCAGCCGCAACCAGCGCCGCCGGGTTCGCCGGAGCCGGCGTGGGGCGGGCGGCGGTCGTCGTCGCCCGGGTCGAAGATCCCGTCCTGTCCGCCGCGGTGAGCGAGCGGCGGCTGCGGCGGCGGTTCGTCCAAGCCGTCGGGTACGGGCCGGCCACCTACCTCCGGGTCAGCCGGTTCCAGCGGGCCGTTGCGCTCGCTCCGCACGTCCCGGGCCTGGCCGCGCTGGCGGCCGCCGCGGGGTATGCCGATCAAGCGCACCTCGGCCGGGAGTGCCGGGCGCTGACCGGTCTCACGCCGCGCCGCTACTTCCGCGGACCCTCCACTGTGGACGCTGCGGTGCGTGATCGACTCCGTTCGGCGTAACTCTTGCGGTCAACCGGAAGTGGCTGTTCACCCAAAAAGGTAAGCGGACGGTAAACGACTACCAAGAGCGCTATCCTCCCCCTCGACGAGTGATCAGGGAGGGCGTGTGGCCACCATCAGCGACGTCGCGGCGAGAGCCGGCGTCTCCACGGCGACCGTGTCGCGCGCGCTCAACGGAAAGTCCACTGTGGACCCCACGCTCGCCGCCCGGGTCCAGGAAGCGGCCGCCGAGCTCGGGTATCACCCGAACGGGTTGGCCCGGAACCTCCGCCGGCAGGAGACCGCGGTGCTCGCGCTGATCATCTCCGACGTCGAGAACCCGTTCTTCACCGCCATCGCGCGGGGCGTCGAGGACCTCGCGCAGCGGTCCGGGTATTCGGTGGTGCTGTGTAATTCGGATGAAAACGAGGACAAGGAGCGGCGCTACATCGAGGTCGCGCTGCAGGAGCGCGTCGCCGGCGTGGTGCTGTCGCCGACCGGCCGGTCGACGAACGTCGAGGGCCTCCGCCGCCAGGGCACACCGCTGGTGGCGGTGGACCGGCCGTTGCAGGCCGCGGAGGGCGACCAAGTGCTGGTCGACACCCGTCACGCGGCCGCCGAAGCCACCCGGCACCTGCTCGCCGGCGGCTACCGGCGCGTCGGCTGCCTGACCGGGCCGCCGGGCGTCCGCACGGCCGAAGACCGCCTGGCGGGGTACGCCGACGTCGTGGGTGCGGAGAACGTCCTGTTCCGCCGGGGGGAATACCGCGCGGAGGGCGCCCGGCTGGCGGCGCTGGAACTGCTCGACGAGCCATCGCCGCCGGACGCGCTGCTGGTCGCGAACAGCACGATGGCGATCGGAGTGCTGGAGGCCCTCGCGGCTCGCGGGCTGCGCCCGGGCCGAGACGTGGGCATCGTTTCGTTCGACGACGCACCCTGGACAACGCTCGTCGACCCACCTCTGACGGTGGTCGCCCAGCCGGCGTACGAAGTCGGCCGGGTGGCGGCCCAGCTCCTGCTGGCCCGCATCACGGACAGCAGCCGCGACACAACGACGACGACGCTCGAAGCCCGGCTGATCGTCCGGAAGAGCTCCCGCCGCTGACGCCCCGGGGCGCGGCCGCCGGGCCGGTTCGCCCCTGGGCAGGTCGGCCGGCCCACCCAAAGGGGCGGGCCGCGTGCCTGGAGAGTCGGCCGGCGCGCCCGGAGGGGTCGGCCACGCATCCAGAAGGTCGCCCGCACGCCCAGCAGGGTCGGCCCACACACCCAGAAGCTCGCCCGCACGCCCAGCAGGGCCGGCCGGCGCACGGAGAAAGTCGCCCCGCCCCCAGAGTGCCGGTCCGCGCGCCCGGAAGTCGACCAGCGCGCCCGGAGGGGGGCCGCATGCCCAGAAGGTCGACTGGCGCACCGGAAGTCCACCAGCGCGCGGGAGGGGCGGGCCGCGCACCCAGAAGGTCGGCTGGCAAGCCCGGAGAGTCGCCCCGCGTGCCGGCAGAGGCGCCGAGAGCGACGTGCCTGAGGGGCCGGCTCGTGCCGGGCCCCCAGGCACGCCCCACCCCCTGTGTCCCCCACCACCGGCGCCGGAGCGCCGGAGGTCTGTGAGCACGGAGCGGAAATCGTTTACTCATCCGGAACGTAGGTCCGCGGGCACGCAGTGTCAAGCCCGGGCGGGGGCTGGACAAGTGCCGCCCATCCGGGGAAACTGACCGGAAGTTGCCTACTCAACGTGTTGGATGATGTGCCCTGAGTGTCGATCTCTGGTGAATTCACCCACAGACAGGGCACGAAACCGCACGAACCCGCACACCCGCGCTGTTTCGGGTTAATCTGAGCCACATGTCTGTAG
Source organism: Amycolatopsis sp. NPDC058278 (assembly GCF_042881395.1). Classification (NCBI taxonomy): domain Bacteria; kingdom Bacillati; phylum Actinomycetota; class Actinomycetes; order Pseudonocardiales; family Pseudonocardiaceae; genus Amycolatopsis; species Amycolatopsis sp. NPDC058278. The sequence goes on from NZ_JBHVXZ010000028.1 coordinate 34,378, forward strand.
CGCTGGAGAACATCCTCGCCAAGGCGGGCCTGAAGGTCGACGCGAATGAGTTCCTCACTCTCGTCGAAGACGCGGCGCGCAGACTGTCCCCACCGAATCCGGATCCGTCGCACTACTTCTCGGCCGATCAGCGCGCCGCGCTCACCGACGTCGGGCTGGATCTCTCGCCGCGGCGGGAGGACGAACCCGACTTCAGGGCACGCACCGTCGCCGCCCACGCCGTGCTCGCCGAAGGGGCCCTCAGCGTCAACGAGGCGGCCAAGACCCTCGGGGTCGACGACAGCCGGATCCGGCACCGCCTCAAGGAAGGGCGGCTGACCGGCTGGAAGGACGGCGGGTGGCGGCTCCCCGCCTGGCAATTCGCCGGCTCGGGCGTGCTGCCCGGCCTGGAAGTCGTCCTCAAAGCCCTGCCCGGCGACCAGCCCGCTCTCGTCGTCGCCGCCTTCATGAGCACTCCGCAGGCCGATCTGGTGATCAACGAGCAGCCCGCGACCCCGCGCCAATGGCTCCTCTCCGGTGGTGACCCGGACCACGTCGCCCGCCTCATCGCCACGCTCGGCACGCCGCTCTAGGCTGGACCCTCCCGAGCAAGATCACCGACAAGGACGGACCACCACCGACCCATGGCCCGGCTCCCGCTGCCGCCCGCCCGATCCGTCCTGGTCCGGCAGCTGAACCGCGCCGACGACGTGGTGACGGTCCAGCCCGCGACCAGGCTCGTACGGATCTTCACCGCGCACGGCAACCACCCCCAGCAGTGGAACTCGTTCCGCTACACCGGCCCGCTCCCGCACGGCCGCTTCGACCAGCAGTCGCCCGGCCGCGGCGGCGCGCCGGTCACCGATCCCGCCAACGGCGTCCTCTACTTCGGTCTCACCGTGCGCACGTCGGTCGCCGAGGTCTTCCAGACCAGCTCGACGGTCGACCGCCGCACCCGCGGTCCCCGGCTGGTCGTCGTCCGCCCGACGCGCACCCTGCGCCTGCTCGACCTGACCGGCCTCTGGCCGACGCGGGTCGGCGCATCGCAGGAGATTTCCAGCGGCCCGAAGAAGCTGACGCAGGCGTGGGCCCGCGCGATCCGCGGCGCGTTCAGCGATCTCGACGGCCTCTGGTACCGCTCGTCGATGGACTCCGGCGACCCCGCGATCTGCCTGTGGGACCCGCCCGCGGGCGCCGCGCTCCCGATCGCGCCGGACGTGCTGCTGCCGCTGGACCACCCGGGCCTGGACGTCCCGCTGGGCCGGGTCTGCGAAGAGCTGAACTACACGCTGCTGAACTGAGCCGCCAGCACCGGGATGATCGCCCGCAGGTCCGGGCCGTCGACGACGTGGGTCGCGACGGCGCGGGCGGCCGGAGCCGCGTTGAAGCCGATGCTCGTCCCGACGGCCGCGAAGAGCGGCAGATCGGACCGGCTGTCCCCGACCGCGGCACACCGCTGCGGCGCGAAGCCCTGCGAGAGCGCGAAGTCGCGCTTGCCGTACTCGTCGAGGTGCTCGGCGACCCGGCCGGTGTAGCGCCCGTCCTCGGCCTCCGGCACCGGCCCGCAGTACGCGGCGAACCCGAACCGCCCGGCGAGCATGCGCCCCACCGGCGTCCACGCGAGCGTCGTCAGGATCGGGCGCAGGCCGTGGTCGTGGCACCACGCCACCGTTTCGGCGATCCCGTCGACCAGCGGCAACGTCTCGAGCCGCGTCGCGATCTCGGCTTCGGTGTGCCCGGCCCAGCCGCGGGCGTCGATCACCGACGCCTCCTGGTTGGTCATCCGGCCCGCGACGTAGGCCGCTTCGGCCGCGACGAGCTCGGCCTCGTGGCCCAGCGCGGCGGCCACCCACGCGCACGAGCTCGTGCCGGGCACGAGGGTCCCGTCGACGTCGAAGCAGACCAGCCCGCGCATCACAGGTGCCGCGACCACCACTCGAGGATCGCTTCGAAGCGCTGGACGCGGTGCCGTGGGCGGCCGGACCGGCTCAGCTCGTGGCCTTCGCCGGGGAACACGAGCATCTCGGCGGGCGCGCCGGCCCGGCGCAGGGCCACGAACATCCGCTCCGCCTGCTCCAGCGGGCAGCGCCAGTCCTGCTCCGAATGCACCACGGCGAACGGGATCTTGATCTGCGCCGCGTACGAAAGCGGTGAACGGTCGCGCTGGACTTCCGGCGAGGAGCCGATGTAGGCGTCGACGAAGAAGTAGCCGATGTCGGAGCTGCCGACCATCGAGTCCCACGCGTTGACCGCGCGCTCGCTCCACGCCGCCTTGAAGCGCTCGCCGTGGTGAGCGGCCAGCCAGCTCGTCATGAACCCACCGTACGAGCCGCCCATGATGCCCACGCGGGAGGCGTCCAGGTCCGGGCGTTCGAGCGCCTTGTCGAGCAGCGCCAGGACGTCGTCGACGTCGACCGTGCCGAAGCCGTGCGTGATCGCGTGGCCGTGCGTCTGCCCGTACCCCGCCGACCCGCGCGGGTTGCCGACCACCACCGCGTAGCCCGCCGACGCGTACACCTGCGCCTCGTCGAACACCGCCCACTCCTGCTGGGTGAACGGGCCGCCGTGCACCACGCGCAGCACCGGGTGCGGGCCCTCGCCCTCGGGCAGCACCAGCCAGCCGTGCACCGGGTAGCCGTCCGGGGCGGTGGTCTCCAGCTCGATCATCGGCCGGATGCCCTTGTCCCGCAACGGCTTCGAGTAATCGGTCAGCACCCGCGGGTCGCCGTCGCCGAGCAGCACGACCTCCCCGGCGGTCGACGGCGTGGCGATCACCGCCGCCAGCACCGAGCCGTCCAGCGTGAACGACCGGACCGCGGCCTGGTCCGCGTAGACCACCGCGAGGTCGGCCAGCGGGGCCTCGGTCGCGTCGACGCCGACCGCGCGCAGTTCCACCGCGCCGCGGTGGCGGACGGCCACCAGCACGTCGTCCCCGCGAGGCGCCGGCGGACCCGCCGCGGTTTCGCAGTCCACCGTCTCGGCGTCGGTGAGCCGCCGGGCCTTCACCGGGCCCGCTCCGAATTCGGGCGTCGCCGCGTAGAGCCCGGTGGGCGCGGCTTCGTGGTGCTCTTCGAAGGACTGTCCGAAGTAGAACAACGTGCCATCGGTGCCGAACGCCGGCCGCTCCGAGTAGCCTTCGCACCGCACGACGACCTCGGGCTCGCCGCCCTCGGCGGAGATCGCGCAGATGTCACGCGAGTCGCTCTCGGCCGCGCCCCAGTCCGGCGGCGCCGTGAACACCACGCGCGTGCCATCCGGCGTCCAGGCCGGGTGGGCCGCGTCGAACCCGTCGCCGGTCAGCGGCTCGAGCTCCCCGGGCTCGAGCGTCGCGACGGCGTCGACGACGAACAGCCGCTGCATGCGGTCGCGCAGGAACCCGACGTCGTCGATCCGGTAGTCCATCCGCGTGATCCGGCGCGGGGCCTCGGCGGCCGGCTCCGGCGTCTCGCCGTCGGCGTCCGGCGTGCCGTAGCGGCCGGCCTCGGGCACGCGGGCGGTGAACGCGATCCGCCGCGAGTCCGGCGCCCACACCGGTTCTCCGGCCCCGAGGTGCAGCGACGTCAGCCGGCGGGCTTCCCCGCCGTCCGACGGCATCACGTGCAACTGCGGGCTGCCGTCGGCGCCCTGGCCCTCCCCCGCGCGGAGGAACGCCACCCAGCGCCCGTCCGGCGAGATGGCCGGGGCGGAGTCGCGCGGACCGTGGGTCCACGCGGCCTCACCACCGTCGAGCGACACGCGCCGCACCGCACTGTGCGTGGCGTTCGCCTGGAGATCCGGTCTCTTCAACGCCGTGAGCAGCAGGTTCCCGCGCAGGGCGGGACGGCCGAGGACGACGAGGGCTTCGATGTCGGCAGGACGCACGTCCCGACCGTACCCGAATTCCTTAGCGGTGCGAACGAGTTCGGCCAGGTCTTACGCGGCGACCTGCTTGCGCTCGTCGCGCCGGGCCTTGGCCAGGCTGGCCACCGTGGTCACCGACAGCACGACGATGATCACGCCGAGGGAGACCCAGTTGTTGATGTCCAGCCAGTCCGGCACGACGTGGTACTCGTGCAAGGCGTGCAGGAACAGCTTCGCCCCGATGAAGGCGAGGATGAACGCGAGGCCGTAGCTGAGGTACACGAGCTTCGTCACCAGGCCGCCGAGCAGGAAGTACAGCTGCCGCAGGCCCATCAGCGCGAACGCGTTGGCGGTGAAGACGAGGAACGCCTCCTGGGTGATGCCGAAGATCGCCGGGATCGAGTCGACGGCGAACAGCAGGTCCGCGGAGCCGATGGCCACGATCACCAGCAGCATCGGCGTGATCATCCGCTTGCCGTCGATCTTCACCGTGTACTTGTGGCCGTGGTAGTCGTCGGTCACCGGGGCGAACCGGCGGACCTGCCGGGTGACGGCGTTCTCGTGGTACTCCTCGTCCTCACCCTTGCCGCGCACCATGCTGATCGCGGTCCAGATCAGGATCGCGCCGAAGAGGAAGAACACCCAGACGAACTGCGCGATCAGCGCGGCGCCGATGGCGATGAAGACGCTCCGCATGGCCAGCGCGAGCAGGATCCCGACCAGGAGCACGCGGTGCTGGTGGATGGCGGGCACCTTGAACGAGCCCATGATGATCATGAAGATGAACAGGTTGTCGACGCTCAGCGAGTACTCGGTGATGTACCCGGTGAAGAACTCGACACCCGGGTCGTGCCCGGCGAAGACCCACACGCCGATGCCGAAGACGATCGCGCACGAGACGTAGAAGATGACCCAGCGAGCCGCTTCCCCCGTGGTCACTTCGTGCGGCTTGCGATCGACGATGACCAGATCCAGCGCGATCAGCGCGAGCAGGCCACCGATCGTGGCGATCCACAGCCACAGGGGGACAGTCATGGAACTCGAACCTCCGGATAGTGCGCAGCAGCAACTAACCGGAGGTCTCTCCCGCCGGTGGAACCACCGGCCGACGGTGCCGGGGGACGCAAGGCCACCGTGCTGACGACACCGCCGCGAAGGAATACTCCCCTCACAGCGGCTCCAGTGTGCAGGTTCCCCCCGCCGGAACGCCAGCCGAGATCGCCCACGTCACCGTGTTGGTCGTGTAATTCCGGTCACTTCGGTCCACCAGGTGGTCCCGGGCGTGTGATCACTGTGAGCCGCGGAGCACACTCTCAGGAAACTTCACCTACGGTCACGTCGTGCCCCGACTCCCGCTCCCGCGCACCCGCCGAGCCCGTCTCACGGCGCTCGGCGCCGTCGTGGTGGTGCTCGCCGCCGCGACCGTCCTCTGGGCGACGCGCGACACGGCCCCGCCCGCCGTGCCCACCCAGGACGCGCTGCTCGACCTGCCCGCCGCTCCCGGCTCGGCCGAGCAGGTCAAGATCGACACGACCACCTACCTCCCCGCGACCGTGCCCGCGCCCGCGGTACTGCTCGCGCACGGCTTCGGCGGGGACAAGAACAGCGTCGCCGACGACGCCCGCGAGCTCGCCCGGAAGGGCTTCGTCGTGATGACGTGGTCCGCGCGCGGCTTCGGCAAGAGCACCGGCAAGATCGGGCTCAACGACCCGGACGGCGAGGTCGCCGACGCGAGCCGCCTGATCGACCGGCTCGTGGCGCAGCACCAGGTGACGCTCGACGCGGGCGGCGACCCGAAGATCGCCGTCACCGGGGGCTCCTACGGCGGCGCGCTGTCGCTGCTGCTGGCCGGCACGGACAAGCGCGTCGACGCGATCGCGCCCATGATCACCTACAACGACCTCGCCCAGGGCCTGGTCCCGAACGCGGCGACCCCCGCGTCCACGGCCGCGGGCACTCCGTCCGCCGGCGCCTTTTCGCCCGACGGCGTCTTCAAGAAGAGCTGGGCCGGCATCTTCTTCTCGGCCGGTTCGGGCGCCGCGGCGAGCGGCTCGCCGTCGGCCGAAGCACCGGAAGCCGGCCAGGAGACCGACACCGGATCGACCGGCGCCGCCGGGACCGCCGCCGCGGGGGCCGCGCTGCCCGCCGGGCCGCCGGGCGCGGGCGGGCCGCGGAGTGCGCCGGCCGACCCGTGTGGCCGGTTCACCGCGGCGGTCTGCCGCGCCTACACCGAACTCGGCACCACCGGGCAGGCGAGCCAGGCGAGCGTCGACCTGCTGCGCCGCGTCTCCCCCGCCTCCGTGACGAGCAAGATCACCGTGCCGACGCTGCTGGTGCAGGGCGAGAGCGACACGCTGTTCGGCCTCGACCAGTCCGACGCGACCGCCCGGCAGATCACCGCGGCGGGCGGCAAGGTCAAGACCATCTGGTACACCGGCGGCCACGACGGCGGCAAGCCCGGCCCGCAGCTGCGCGCCAAGATCGGCGACTTCCTGAAGACGGCGCTGGACGGCGGCGACCCGGGCACCGGGTTCAGCTACGACGTCCAGGGCACGTTGCGCGCCAACGGGACGCCGTCGGTCCGCACGGTCAACGCGGCCGCCTACCCCGGGCTGACCGGGCCGGCGACCGAGCGGCGGCTGCTGGCGCTCGCCGGGCCCGCGCAGCCGGTGGTGCGCCCGGCCGGGGCGAACCCGTCGGCGGTCAGCGGGATCCCCGGGCTCAACGGCGTCGCGAGCAGCACGTCGCGGCTCGGCGCGCTGTTCAGCAACGACCCGCCCGGCCAGGCCGCGCAGTTCACCACCGCCGCGTTCGACGGCCAGGTCGTCATCAGCGGCGCCTCCACCGTGCGGCTGCAGGTCGCCGCGGACCCGGCGCACCCCCAGCCGGATGCGGTGCTGTTCGCGAAGCTCTACGACGTCGGGCCGGACGGCTCGCGCGTCCTGCCGGCCAACGCCATCGCGCCGTTCCGGGTGAGCGGGCTGCCCGCCGACGGCACGCCGGTCGACGTCACCGTGACGTTGCCCGGCATCGTCCGGCCGATCGAGGGCGGCCACTCGCTGCGGCTCGTCGTCGGCACCACCGACCAGGCGTTCGCCGCGCCGGCCGCGCCCGCGGTGTTCCGGATCGGGCTCGCCGGCGGCGCCGCGCTGGCCGTGCCCGTCGTGCCCGGGACGTCGGTCGGTTCCCCGGCCCCGGTCGGGCAGCTGGTGGGCATCGGCGTGACGCTGGCGATCGGCCTCGCCGCGGTGCTCTTCGCGGCCTTGCGCCGCCGTCGCGCCACCGACGCGGATCCGGAGCTCGCCACCACGCCGCTGGTCATCGAGGGGCTGCGCAAGGAGTACCCGGGCGGGTTCGTCGCGGTGAAGGACCTGTCCTTCCGCGTCGAGCCGGGCCAGGTGCTCGGCCTGCTCGGGCCGAACGGCGCGGGCAAGACGACGACCCTGCGGATGCTGATGGGCCTGATCACGCCGACGCAGGGCCACATCCGGGTGTTCGGGCACAAGATCACCGCGGGTGCCCCGGTGCTCTCGCGGATCGGCTCGTTCGTCGAAGGGTCCGGCTTCCTGCCGCACCTGTCCGGGCGGGCGAACCTCGAGCTGTACTGGGCTTCGACCGGACGTCCGGCGGACAAGGCGCACTTCGGGGAGGCGCTGGAGATCGCCGGGCTCGGCAACGCGGTCGAGCGCCGCGTGCGGACCTACAGCCAGGGCATGCGGCAGCGGCTGGCGATCGCCCAGGCGATGCTCGGCCTGCCGGAGCTGATGGTGCTCGACGAACCGACCAACGGGCTCGACCCGCCCCAGATCCACCAGATGCGCGAGGTGCTGCAGCGGTACGCCGCGACCGGCCGGACCGTGGTGGTGTCCAGCCACCTGCTGGCCGAGGTCGAGCAGACCTGCACGCACGTCGTGGTCATGCACCGCGGCTCACTGGTCGCCTCGGGCGAGGTCGGCGAGCTGGCCGCGGCCGGCGGCGAGGCGACGTTCCGGGTCGACGACCCGGCCGCGGCCGCGGCGGCGCTGAAGGCGCTCAGCGGGGTCATCGACGTCGACGTCGAGGGCGAGCTCGTGCACGCGAACCTCGGCGAACTGCCGCGGGCCGAAGGCGTGGCCGCGCTGGTGCGCGCCGGCGTCGCGGTGGAGCAGGCCGGGCCTCGGCGCCGGCTGGAAGACGCGTTCCTGCAACTGGTCGGAGATGAGTCGTCGTGAGTGAAGGTGTGCACACCGATCCGCACGCGCTCGACGAGCTGAGCGACCTCGCGTCGCAGGAGCACGCGGGTGTCGGGCCGGACGGCGCGGTCGAGGGCTACAGCGCCCGGCGGACGTTGCGGCTCGGCGTCGAGCTGCGGCGCCAGCTCAAGCGGCGGCGCACGCAGTTCCTGCTCGGGTTCGTCGCGATCCTGCCGTTCATCCTGGTGATCGCGTTCCAGCTCGGGCAGTCCAGCCCGAACCGGCGCAGCGGCGGCTTCGTCGACCTGGCCACGGCGTCCGCGCCGAACTTCGTCGTGCTGGCGCTGTTCGTGTCGGGGACGTTCCTGTTGCCGATGATCGTCGCGCTGTTCTTCGGCGACACCATCGCGAGCGAGGCGTCGTGGTCGAGCCTGAAGTACCTGCTGGCCGTGCCGGTGCCGCGGCAGCGGGTGCTGCGGCAGAAGGCGATCGTGTCCGGGCTGCTGTCGGCGTTCGCGCTCGTCCTGCTGCCCTTGGTGTCACTCGGCGTCGGGGTGCTCTGGTACGGCGCGGGCGACGCGATCAGCCCGACCGGCGACGCGGTGTCCTTCGGCGACAGCCTGCTCGCCATCGGGCTGTCCACCGTGTACATCATCCTGCAGCTGGCCTGGGTGGCCGGGCTGGCGCTGGCGCTGAGCGTGTCGACCGATGCCCCGCTCGGCGCGGTCGGCGGCGCGGTGCTGGTGGCGATCCTGTCGCAGATCCTCGACCAGATCACCGCGCTGGAGGGCCTCCGCAACTACCTGCCGACGCACTACGCGTTCTCCTGGATGGACCTCATCTCGACCGACGTCGACTGGACCAACCTGGCGAGCGGCATGCTGTCGGCGGCGATCTACGGAACGGTGTTCTTCCTCTACGCGGGGCGCCGGTTCGCTCAAAAAGACATCACCAGCTGACGTCTTCAACCGGCGTACGCTGCGGAAATGACCGCCGTGGAATGGCACCAGCCGCCCGCACCGCTGGTGAAGACGCTCAACGTGGTGCTCCGCGCGGTGCTACCCAGTCCGCTCGGCCGCGGCGTCGGCGAGTTCATGCTGCTCGCCTTCGCCGGCCGCCGCACCGGGCGGCACTACCGCGTGCCGGTCACCGCGCACCGCGACGCCGAGGGGCTGTGCGCGCTGACACCGGCGGGCTGGCGGCTCAACTTCCGCGGCGGCGCGGACGCCGACGTGACGTTCGCCGGCCGGACGACGCCGATGCGCGGCGTGCTCGTCGAGGACGTCACCGAGGTCGCGAAGATCTACTCCGACCGCATCACCGAGCTGGGGATGCGCCGGGCCGCCCGCACGATCGGCCTGAAGTTCCCCCTCGGCCGGCTGCCGACCCTCGACGAGGTCGCCGAGCTGGCGCGCCGGGAGCACTTCGGCGTCGTCCGGTTGAGCGTCCGGGCCTGACCGGCCCGCCCGGGCCGCGGTACGGTCGGGCCGTGACGATCACCCTGGACAGCCACCGCGACGTCGCCGTGCTCCGGATCGACCACGGCGGGGGCAACACCCTCGACACGGACTCGTGCCGGGCGCTGGTGCGGGGGCTCGAAGAGGCCGAACAGGCCCGCGCCGTGGTGCTCACCGGGACCGGCGGCATCTTCTGCGCGGGCGTCGACCTCAAGCGGCTCGACGAAGGCGGCGCACCGTACGTGGCGGAGTTCCTGCCACTGCTGTCCGACACGCTGCTGGCGGTGTTCGGCTGCCCGCGTCCGGTGGTCGCCGCGCTGAACGGCCACGCCGTCGCCGGGGGCGCGGTGCTCGCCGCGGCCTGCGACCACCGCGTGCTGGGCGCCGGCAAGATCGGCGTGACCGAACTGCTCGTCGGGCTGCCGTTCCCGTTGGCCGCGCTGGAGATCCTGCGGTGCGCCTACGGGACGGCACAGTTGCCGTCGCTCACCTACTCGGGTGGAACCTGGGGCGGTGCGGAGGCCTTGGCCCGCGGGCTGGCCGACGAGCCGGCGCCGCCGGCGGAGGTGCTCGAGCGCGCCGTCGCCGTCGCGGCCCGCCTCGGCGACCTGCCCGCCGGACCGTTCGCCCACACCAAGGCCCAGATCCGGCAGCCGTTCCACGAGCGGATCGCCGAATACCGCCACTCGGACGACCCGCGGGTGGAGCGGCTGTGGCAGTCCGCCGAAGCGCTCGCCGCCGTCAAGTCCTATGTGGACCGGGTGCTCCGCTAGACGGCGTGCACGCCGCTTTCGGCGAGTGCCTTGATGCCGTCGACGGTCTTCTGCATGTTGGCCTGCAGCTCGCCGAGCCGCATCGCGACGATTTCCTCTTCGTGCTCGGGCATGGAGCCGATGATCGTCGTGAGGTTGGACGGGCCGGGGCCGATCTGCGCCCACTGGCGCAGGATCGTGCCGTCGCCGTCCGGGACCAGCTCGAAGCGCCACGACGCGGCCGGGTTCGTCACGTCCATCACGGCCCACGCGAACAGCCGCTCGGGCTCGTAGCCGGTGACGGTCGAGACGGTCTCCCACTCCCCGGCGACCGGGTGGGAGTTGCGGCCGCGGAACCGCGCGCCGAGGCCGGGCTCGGCGCCCTCGACCCAGCCGCCGCCCTGGAACTCGGTGGAGAACCGGGCCGGCAGGTCGACGTCCAGCAGCCAGGACCAGACCTCGGCCGGCCGCGCGGCGATGCGGACCTCGACCTGGGTCGTCGGGCAGTCGGAAACCTTCATGGCGGACCCCTCGCTCGATGGCGGTGCCTACGGATTCGGACCGTAACGTGGCCCGGATCACGCGGACAACTCGCATGATGCCCGCGACTGCGCACGCCTGAGGACGCGGCGCCACCCCTCGAAAGTCGGATCCTGACCCATTCTGCGCCCGGACAGCCGATTGCCGACCGGCGCCGGTTCTGTGAGGGTCCCACCGAGGGTTCGGTGAGCCGGGAGGGTGCTCGATGCGCAGACTTTTCACCACGGGTGCGGTCCTGCTCGCGCTGGCCGGCCTGGCGCCGGCGGCCGCGGCGGCGCCCGACATCAAGGCACAGCTGCAGCGGATCCCGGGGCTGACGATCGTTTCCGAGGACGCGGCGCCGGCCGGGTTCCGGTTCTTCAAGCTGACCTACACCCAGCCCGCCGACCACCGGCACCCCGGCGCGGGCACGTTCCAGCAGCGGTTCACCCTGCTGCACCGCGACTTCGCCGCCCCCACGGTCGCCTTCACGAGCGGCTACAACGTCAGCGCCTCGCCGAACCGTTCGGAACCGACGCAGATCGTCGACGGCAACCAGCTGTCGATGGAGTACCGCTACTTCACGCCGTCGCGGCCGGAGCCGGAGAACTGGGCGAAGCAGCTGACGATCTGGCAGGCGGCGGCGGACGAGCACCGCGCGGTGCAGGCGTTCAAGGCGATCTACCCGGGCAAGTGGCTGGCCACCGGCGGCAGCAAGGGCGGCATGACCGCCACGTACTTCCGGCGGTTCTTCCCCGACGACGTCGACGCGACCATCCCGTACGTCGCGCCCAACGACGTCATCGACCCGATCGACGTCTACAACCGGTTCCTCTCGCGCGTGGGCAACGACCCGGCGTGCCGCGACGCCCTGAAGGCGATCCAGCGCGACGCGCTGAAGCGGCGTGACGAACTGGGGGCGATCGCCGCGGCCGACGCGGCGCAGCGCGGGCTGACGTTCTCGATCGTCGGATCGGCCGACAAGTCCCTCGAGATCTCGGTGATCGACTCGTACTTCGCGTTCTGGCAGTACCAGAAGCAGTCGGACTGCGCGACGGTGCCGCCGCCGGGCGCGCCCGCGGCGGACGTCTACGCCTGGTACGAGAAGGTCGAGAGCCTCAACACCTACTCGGACCAGGACCTGGCGCCCTACATCCCGTACTACTACCAGGCGGCGGTGCAGCTGGGCTCGCCCGAGGCGTACGACGGCTACCTCCGCGACCTGCTGCGCTACCCCGGCGCCGACCAGCCGAAGACGTTCGTACCGGCGTCGATCCGCCTGCCGCGCTTCGACTACCCGGCGATGCCCGACATCGACTTCTGGGTGAAGTCCCGCGGCACCCGCCTGCTGTTCGTGTACGGCTCGAACGACCCGTGGGGCGCCGAGCCGTTCGAGCTGGGCTTCGGCAGCCGCGATTCGTACCGGTACTACGTGCAGGGCGGCAACCACGGGTCGAAGATCGCCCAGCTGGCCCCGGCCGACGCGGCGGCGGCCACGGCGACGGTCCGCCGCTGGGCCGGGCTGCCACCGGTTTCGTCGTTGGCTCTTCGCTCGGCTCCGGCGGCCTTCCCGGACTTCGACGCGGACCTGACGCCTCGGGCGCGGCTGTAACTTTTCTCAGGCCGGGCGTACTCTCACCACACCTGACGGCCCGGCCTGAGGAGGCGCGCATGCCTCGTCCCGTCCACTTCGAAATCCACGCGGGCGACCCCGAACGCGCGGTGGCGTTCTACACGGCGGTGTTCGGCTGGAAGTTCGAGCGCTGGGGCGATGTCCCCTACTGGATGATCTCGACCGGCGAAGGCGACGGAATCGACGGCGGTCTCCTCCCCCGCCAGGGTCCGGCACCCGAGGCATCGGCCCCGGTCCACGGGTTCGTCAACACGATCGGCGTGGCGAACCTGGACGAGGCACTGGGCGACGTCAACCGGGCGGGCGGAACGCTGGCCCTGCCCAAGAACCCGGTTCCCGGCGTGGGCTGGCTGGCGTACTGCAAGGACACCGAGGGCAACGTCTTCGGCATGCTGCAGCCGGACGAGAGTGCGCCCGCGCCGGAGTGACTCAGGGCCGCTCGGCCTTGGGCAACCGCCGGACGACCCGGTCGTAGGAAGCATCGACGAGTTCTTCGAGCTCGGCGTCCGGAACCCCGGCGCCGAGTTCGACGCGGTTCCAGCCGTAGCGGCCGAGGTAGTCCATGACGCTGACGGCACCCGGGTAGCGAGCCCGGAGCCCGGCGGCCTCTTCCCGGGTGGCCCCGCACTTGACGGCGACGCTGCCGGGCGGGTCCTGGCCGATGAAGGCGAAGCCCTTGCCGCCGACTTTCGCGACGAGGACGTGGTCGCCGAAGGGGTAGGTCTCTTCGGCGCCGGGCTTGGCGAGGCAGTAGGCGACGACGGCTTCGAGGTTCACGGCTGGAGCTCCACCAGTTCGAGGTCGGTCTGCGGGAAGTCCTCGCCGGTGCACAGCAGTCTTCCCACTCATCCCTCGGGATCGGGTTTCCCGAGTTCCTCCTGCGGTATCAACGGCCAGATCTCCTCTTCCAGCACCCGCCGCATCCGCTTCAGCCGCTCTACGGCGTTCTCTCGCTTCCTGAGCTGGTCACGACGCAACCGGAGCGCCTCGCAGCGCTACTTGATGCCGGCCGCGTCCATGCCCCTCAGCTCCTTCTTCAAGTCCGAGATCTCGTCGCGCAACCGCGCCGCCAGCTCGAACTGGAGGTCTCGCGCCGCCTGCATCATCTGGTCGGTCATCTGCTGGATCAGATCCGCCAGCTGGGCGCGCGGCATCGCCGAAACGTTCTTGTCGACCAGCATCCCCGAGCTGCGCACCCGGTCGCCCTGCTCGGGCTTCTTGCCGCGCGAGGAGTTGCGGCCCGAGCCGCCCACCGAGACCTGCTCGGTGTCCTCGGCCTCGCTGTACACCCGGTCGAGGATGTCCGCGATCTTCTTCCGCAGCGGCTGGGGGTCGACGCCACGCTCCTTGTTGTAGGCGACCTGCTTCTCGCGGCGGCGGTCCGTCTCGTCGATCGCGTGCTTCATCGAGTCGGTGATCTTGTCCGCGTACATGTGGACCTCGCCCGACACGTTCCGCGCCGCGCGGCCGATCGTCTGGATCAGCGACGTCCCGCTCCGGAGGAAGCCCTCCTTGTCCGCGTCGAGGATCGCCACCAGCGACACCTCCGGCAGGTCGAGACCCTCGCGCAGCAGGTTGATGCCGACCAGCACGTCGAAGTCGCCCGCCCGCAGCTGCCGCAGCAACTCGACGCGCCGCAGCGTGTCGACCTCCGAGTGCAGGTAGCGCACCCGGATGCCGAGCTCCAGCAGGTAGTCGGTCAGGTCCTCGGACATCTTCTTGGTCAGCGTGGTGACCAGGACCCGCTCGTCCTTGTCCGCCCGCTCCCGGATCTCGTGCACCAGGTCGTCGATCTGGCCCTCGGTCGGCTTCACGACGACCTTCGGGTCGACCAGGCCGGTCGGCCGGATCACCTGCTCGACGAACTCGCCGCCCGCCTGGCCCATCTCGTAGGGCCCCGGCGTCGCCGACAGGTACACCGTCTGGCCGATCCGGTCGGAGAACTCCTCCCAGGTCAGCGGCCGGTTGTCGACCGCGCTCGGCAGCCGGAAGCCGTACTCGACCAGGTTCCGCTTCCGGGACATGTCGCCTTCGTACATGCCGCCGATCTGCGGGACGGTCTGGTGCGACTCGTCGATCACCAGCAGGAAGTCGTCCGGGAAGTAGTCGATCAGCGTCGCCGGCGCCGTGCCCGGGCCGCGGCCGTCGATGTGGCGCGAGTAGTTCTCGATGCCGGAGCAGAACCCGACCTGCCGCATCATCTCGATGTCGTAGGCCGTGCGCATCCGCAGCCGCTGCGCCTCCAGGAGCTTGCCTTGCCGCTCCAGCTCGGCGAGCCGCTCCTCGAGCTCCTTTTCGATTCCCTGGATCGCCTTTTCCATCCGCTCCGGGCCGGCGACGTAGTGCGTCGCCGGGAAGATGCGGACCTCGTCGACCTCCTTGACGATGTCGCCGGTCAGCGGGTGCAGGTAGTACAGCTTCTCGACCTCGTCGCCGAAGAACTCGACGCGGATCGCGAGCTCCTCGTAGGCCGGGATGATCTCGACGGTGTCACCGCGCGCGCGGAACGTGCCGCGCGCGAAGGCGATGTCGTTGCGCGTGTACTGGACGTCGACCAGCGCCCGCAGGAAGACGTCCCGGTCGAGCTGCATGCCGACCGCGAGCTTCGAGGACCGGTCCAGGTACGACTGCGGCGTGCCCAGGCCGTAGATGCAGGAGACACTGGCGACCACGATGACGTCCCGGCGCGACAGCAGGTTCATCGTCGCCGAGTGGCGCAGCCGCTCGACGTCGTCGTTGATCGACGAGTCCTTCTCGATGTAGGTGTCCGTCTGCGCGATGTACGCCTCGGGCTGGTAGTAGTCGTAGTAGCTGACGAAGTACTCGACCGCGTTGTTCGGGAACAGCTCGCGCAGCTCGTTCGCCAGCTGCGCGGCCAGGGTCTTGTTGGGCGCCATCACCAGCGTCGGCCGCTGGACGCGCTCGATCAGCCACGCCGTCGTCGCCGACTTGCCGGTGCCGGTGGCGCCGAGGAGCACGACGTCCTTCTCGCCCGCCTTGATCCGGCGTTCGAGCTCGTCGATGGCCGCCGGCTGGTCACCGGCGGGCTGGTAGTCACTGACCACCTCGAACCGGCCGCCGGTCCGCGGGATCTCCGAGACGGGCCGGAAGTCGGACTGGGCGAGCACGGGGTGTTCGGTTGCGAAAGCCACGGGGACCAGAGTAGGCCGACCCACCGACAATTTCCGTCGGGCCTGGTCAGCGCACTCGGAACACCGTGACCGACGTGACATCGCCGCCGGTGCGGAGGGTGTCTCTCAGCAGCTGCAGTCGCAACAGCCGCAACATTCGCAACAACCGTCACAGCCGCAGTCGCACCCGTCGCACGTGCTCACCGGTTTCCCGCTCCACGGGCCGGGATAGGGATCGCGGCAGCAGAACTGGCAGGTGCAGCACATGTAGGGGGTGAGGGCGCAGCCGAGGAAGAGGTTGCGCTTCTTGGGCGGGACGGCGAACTTCGGGTACCAGAGGCCGCCGCCCTTGCCGTCGTAAGGCTCGGATTTGCCGGAGTCTCCGGGGTCTCCAGGGTTTCCGGGGTCCTTGGGGCCGCCGGGACCACCTGGGCCGCCCGGTCCACCAGGTCCGCCTGGGCCACCGGGTCCACCGGGGCCGCCGGGACCACCCGGGCCGCGGCCGCCGGGGCCGTTCGGACCGGGAGCGCCCGGCGGCGGGACCGGACCTGGCGGCGGGAAACCGTGCGGCCGCGGGGAACCACCCCAGCCGGGCGGCGCCTGGTGCGGATGCTGCTGCGGCGACGGCCCGGGCCCGATCCAGCCCGGCGGCGCCTGGTGCGGGTGTTGCGGCGGCGTCGGCCCCGGCCCGATCCACCCGGGCGGCGGCTGTTGCCCCACCGGTTCGCCCGGCCAGGAGCCGGGAGCCGAGCCGCGACCAGGGGCCGATCCGTGGCCGGAAGGCGCGCCCTCCCCCGAGCCGTGGCCGTGGGACCAGCCGTGGCCAGTGGCAAAGCCGCCGGCGTGGTCAGGGGCCGAGCCGTGGGCGTGGGCGTGGGACAAGCCGTGGCCGAAGGCCCGCCGCACAGCTTGGCGCAGCTCGTGGACCAGCAGCGCGTGCACCAGGGCCGGCTCGGCGAACTCCGCCTCGCGCAATGCCAGCTCCACCCCCAGCACCGCGTCATCGCAGAGCCGCCTGGCCTCCTCCGGGCCCGTTCCCGTGGCCAGCAACGGGTTCCACGCCCCCGCCGCCGCGTCGGCCGCGTAGTCCTCCACCGCGTCCAGCAAGTGCGCCACCCGGCCGAACAACCGGCCCGCCTCGGCCAGCGCGGCGGCGTTGCCCGGCTTGCCCGCCAGCTCCGCCGTTCGGGCGAACGCCGCCGCCGTTGCCCGCTCGGCCGGTTCCGTCGCCAGCAGCGGCGAGTCACCGAGCCGGACCGACGACTCCAGCGAGCCCTGGCCCTCGACCGCCTCCGTCAGCACCGTCGTGTCGAACCCCACCTGGCCGCCCGTACGGCGCCCCTGCGCGGTCCAGCGGGCCGCGACCCGGCGCGCGGCCGCCGCCACCGGGCGCCTTCCAAACGCTCCGTCGCCGTCCTCGACGTGGTCGCCGACCTTGGCCGCCGCCAGGACCAGGGACACCGCCGCCGCCAGCCGGGCGCCCTCGCCGCGGGCCACCGAGGCCGTCCGCATGCCGCGCAGCGGGCACGGGCCCGCTTCGCGCCGGCCGTCCGCGCGCGGCGTCTGCGCCTCGACCAGCACCGAGATGATCAGCCCGTCGTAGTTGGTGACCACGCGGGCGAACTGGCCGTGTTCGTCGCGCAGCGTGAGGCACAGACCGCACAGGTGGGCCAGCCAATCCGCGTGCAGGCCTTCGGCCAGCCGGTGCCGGCACGGCCTGATGATCCCGAACATCCCCAGTTCCCCCTCTTTCCCGGACGCTCGGCGCACTTTAGCCCGAACGCGTGATGCCCGGGGTGGCAGTTCGCGTTTCGTGACCGGCCCGGCAGGATGACCCACATGGCCGCACTGCACCCCCCGAAGGTCGAGGTCTTCGACCCCGCCGCGCGCGCGAACATCGACCCGAAGGGCATCCTGCGGGAGGTCGAGGAGTTCCGCGTGGAGCCGTTCGGCCTGTACCTCGCCCGGCCGACCCCGGGCCGCGCCCAGTTCCACTACCTCGAGTCGTGGCTGGTGCCCGGGCTCGGCCTCCGCTTCACCGACTTCTGGTTCTCGCCCGGCCACGAACGCGATCAGGACTTCTACCTGGACGTCGTCCGCGTCCACCGGGACGGCCCGCGCTGGGTCGCCACCGACCTCTACGTCGACATCGTGCTGAAGGACAAGCTCTCCCTCCGGGTGATCGACACCGACGAGCTCCTCGAGGCCCTCGAAGCGGGCCTGGTCACCGCCGAAGAGGCCGAGTTCGCGCTGAAGACCACCTACACCGCCGTCGAGGGGCTGGCCGCGCACGGCTACGACCTCGCCGCCTGGCTGGCCACCCTCGACATCGCGCTGACCTGGCGGCGCCACCCCTGACCTCGGGGGCGCCGGAGCCGGGCGGGCGACCAGTGCCGACGAGAAACAGAAGCACGATGGACGCCGTGGCCACGGCCCCCGGCCAGGCCGGCGCTCGGCGTCCTCTACGGCCTGGCCTTCCTCGTCGCGAACGGGCGGTACTACTACACCGCCGGGATGTTCGGCGTGCTGTGAGCTGGGCCGAGATCTGGCCGCAGCTCAAGGACACGCGGACCTAAGGCGCCCAGCCGGTGGCGGCCGCCCACTTCTCCGCGCGGGCGAACGCGCCGTTGACCCACTCCTGCTTCTCGTCGGCGTAAGCCTCGACCGTGCCGTCGGCGGCGTGCGCCTCGGCGAGCCGCAGTTTCACGTCGCGGTAGTCGTCGCGCTCTTCCGGGTTCGCCCGCAGGAAGTCGCGGAAGAGCAGCGCGAGCCGCCACGCGGGCGTCTCCACCGACCGGACGTGCAGGTTCACCGGGCGCCGCGGGTCGGCGCCCACGTGCAGGCGCTTGGGCCACGTCCCGGTTCCGTCCTGGGCGTCGTCGCCCCAGTCGCCCTCCAGCCGCGGGAACCCGGCGTCGGCCAGCAGCCCGCCCAGCGTGTCGGCGTCATCCAAAGTGGACACCGTCAGCTGCAGGTCGAGGACGTCCTTGGCGGGCAGGCCGGGCACGGCCGTCGACCCGATGTGGTCCGCGCGGCGGGCCAGCTCCCCCGCCGCGGCGCGGACGCGGGCCAGGACCCGCTCGGCCTGAGCCGGCCAGCCGAGGTCGTATTCGGCGATCTTCGGCGACATCGGCGGCCGCGGCCGGCGCAGCCGCACGTTGGCCTCGAACGGCACCAGCCGGTCCGCCCACAGCGCGTCGACCTCGGCGAGCACGGCGTCTTCGGCGCCGCCGTTGTCCAGCCAGACGTCCGCGACGGCCCGGCGCTGCTCGGTGCTCGCCTGCGCCCGGATCCGCGCCCGGGCGTCCTCCTCGGCCATCCCGCGGGCCGACACCAGCCGCCGCACCCGCACCTCGACCGGCGCGTCGACGACCACGACCAGGTGGTAGGCCGCCGCGAGGCCGTTCTCGACCAGCAGCGGGATGTCGTGGACGACGATCGCGTCCGGCTTCGCGGCCGCCATCAGCTCCCCGGTCCGGACGCCGACCAGGGGATGCACGATCGCGTTCAGCCGGCGACGCGACTCGTCGTCGGCGAAGGCCTTCGCCGCCAGCACGGGCCGGTCGAGCGAGCCGTCCGCGGCCAGGATCTCCGGACCGAACTCCGCGACCAGCCGGGCGAGCCCTTCGGTACCGGGTTCGACCACCTCACGGGCGATCCGGTCGGAGTCGACCAGCACCGCGCCGTGTTCGGCGAGCCGGTTCGCCACGGTCGACTTCCCGGCCCCGATCCCACCCGTCAACCCCACACGCAACATGCCGATCACCCTAGTCACGCGGCAGTCGCACCCTCCCTGGACACGTCCGGTCGGATCTGCGCCATCTGTGTGACAAGTGGGAAAATGTCGTAACACTCAGCTGGTTCGGTCGACATCACCGGCGAGGGTGCGTCATCGAGGGGGACTCGTGAGGATGACGAAGATCAGCAGGCAGGCCGCGGCCGTGCTCTGCGCGGGCTGGCTCGCCGTGGCCGTGCCGGAGGCCGCGGCAGCGGCGCCCGCACCGGCGGCGAGCGCGGCCGCGCCGCCGGGGCCGTGCCTGTCCGGCGTCCGCCGGGCGCAAGTGGCGTACCAGCCCGCCCCGGGGCAGCGGCTGTACGTCGTGCAGTACGCGTGGGTGCCGTTCACCACCTCGGCGCCATGCCTGAAAAACTGACGATCCGCAAGCCGATCGTGACGCGTGACTCAACCGATATCCGGACACGCCGTGTTGCTTACCCACCTCGAACCGCGCCAGTGCGTACGGTGCGCGCGACAGCGTCGCCCACGCGGAGGAACGATGGCGCACAGCAAGCACGTCGGGAGGCACCGGCTCGGCACGCCGGAGCTGGTGCACTGCGTGGTTCATCGCCCGGTGGCCGAGGCACTGGCGGACTACCGGCGAACCTGGCTGAGCACGCTGCTGGTCCCGGCCAAGCACAGCTTCGCCGGCCTCCGCCGCAAGGCCCGCGCCGCGGCGCTCGAGCGCATCTGGGTGCCGTCCGTCAGCCCGGCCCGCTCGGTCGCGGTGACCGTGCGCGCCGCCTGAGCTGGGACAAGCCGGGAGCTTCGCCCCCCGAAAAGCGGTTAGCGGCCGGTTTCGCGTGTCTCGACCGCGATCTCCGACGACAGCGTGCGGTGCACCGGGCACTTGTCGGCGATCAGCATGAGCCTGGCGCGCTGATCGTCGTCGAGGTCGCCTTCGAGTTCGATCTCGCGGGTGATCCGGCTGAGCAAGCCGCGCTCGGTTTCGCACCGCGCGCAGTCTTCGGCGTGGATGCGGTCGTGCCGCAGCCGGACGGTCGCCCGGGTCAGCGGGATGCCCTTGCGGTCGGCGTACATCCGCAGCGTGATCGCCGTGCACGAACCCAGCGACGCGAGCAGCAGCTCGTACGGGTTCGGGCCCGCGTCGGCGCCGCCGACGGCGACCGGTTCGTCGACGAGCAGCGTGTGGGTGGCCGTGGCGACCTGCTGTGTGTAGGTGCCGTCGCCACTGGCGGTGACGACGACGGTGCCGGGCTCGGGGTGGTCCATCCGCCTGCAGTCCTCTCGGGTGGCGCCCACGGGGCGGGACGCCGCCGATCCGGACATCCGGCGCATTCCCAAGACGCGGCGGATATCGTATCTTCTGCAGCGGATGGGTCACCCGGACGCCGCCTGCGCCCGGCTGCCGCGAAGGGGGTGCGCCGTGGCTACCAGGCACTTGCCGATGCGCCCGGCCGACCAGGGCGGCCGCGAGCGCTACCTCGACGCGGCACTGTCCGTGCTCGTGGACCGCGGGGTCCCCGGCCTGACCGTCCGCGGCGTGGCCGAGGCGGCCGGCGCGTCGACGCTCTCGGTCTACGCCCGCTTCGGCGGCCGCGCCGGCCTGCTCGACGCCCTGTACGAGCGCACTTTCGACTCGCTGCGGGAGCTGCTGGAAGGACTGCCGCCGTCGAGCCAGGACGGCGTCGCGGACCTGCTGCACCTGGCGCTGCAGTACCGGAACTTCGCCCGCGAGAGCCCGACCCGCTACGCGTTGATGTTCGAGCGCCCGGTGCCCGGGTTCGACCCGGATCCGGCGCTGCGGTCGGCGGTGCTGCGGACGACGTTCACCCTGTTCATCGGCCGGGTCCAGCGGGTCTGCCCGCCGGGCGTGGACGCCCGCTCGGTGGCCTACCAGCTGTGGACGGCCATCCACGGCCTGGTCGGCGCGGAACTGCTGATGGCCTCGCGGCGGCCGCTGCCGGACTGGTTCATCCCGCCGACCGAAGAGGCGAACGAACAGATGTACCGCAACGGCGTCACCGCCATGATGACCGGCCTCGGCCTGCGCAACCGCTGACCCGGACCACGACAGAGCCCCCGGTCCGCGAAGGACCGGGGGCTCTGTCGTTCAGCTCGGAGAGCTAGTGCTCACGCACCGCCGGAGAGCTTCTCGCGGAGCGCCGCGAGCTGCTCGTCGGAGGCGAGGGTGCCACCGCTGCTCTTCGTGTCGGCCGGGGCCGAGCCCGAGGTGTAGCTTTCCGCGCCACCCTCGATGCCGGTCGCCGCGTCGGCAGCCGCTTCCGCGTCCTGCTCGACGGCCTTCACGACCTGCTTCATGTGGGCCTCGTAACGAGTGTGCGCCTCGGCGTACTGGCGCTCCCACTCCTCACGCTGCTTGTCGAAGCCTTCCTGCCACTCCTGGGTGTCCGGGTCGAAGCCTTCGGGGTAGATGTAGTTGCCCTCGGCGTCGTACTCGGCGGCCATGCCGTACTGGGTCGGGTCGAACTCGGTGTCCGGCGTGACACCCTCGTTCGCCTGCTTCAGCGACAGCGAGATGCGGCGGCGCTCCAGGTCGATGTCGATGACCTTGACCATGACGTCGCCGTTGACCTGGACGACCTGCTCCGGGATCTCGACGTGGCGCTCGGCCAGCTCCGAGATGTGGACCAGACCCTCGATGCCCTCTTCGACGCGCACGAACGCACCGAACGGAACCAGCTTGGTGACCTTGCCCGGCACGATCTGGCCGATCGCGTGGGTGCGGGCGAACTGGCGCCACGGGTCTTCCTGGGTCGCCTTCAGCGACAGCGAGACGCGCTCGCGGTCCATGTCGACGTCCAGGACCTCGACCGTGACCTCCTGGCCGACCTCGACGACCTCGGACGGGTGGTCGATGTGCTTCCAGGACAGCTCGGAGACGTGCACCAGGCCGTCGACGCCACCCAGGTCCACGAAGGCACCGAAGTTGACGATGGACGACACGACGCCCTTGCGGACCTGGCCCTTGGCGAGCGCGTTGAGGAACTCGCTGCGCACCTCGGACTGGGTCTGCTCGAGGTAGGCGCGGCGGGACAGGACCACGTTGTTGCGGTTCTTGTCCAGCTCGATGATCTTCGCCTCGAGCTCGCGGCCGACGTACGGCTGCAGGTCGCGCACGCGGCGCATCTCGACCAGGGACGCGGGGAGGAAGCCGCGCAGGCCGATGTCCAGGATGAGGCCGCCCTTGACGACCTCGATGACGGTGCCCTTGACGGGCTCGTCCTTCTCCTTGAGCTCCTCGATCGTGCCCCAGGCGCGCTCGTACTGCGCGCGCTTCTTGGACAGGATCAGACGGCCTTCCTTGTCCTCCTTCTGGAGAACCAGGGCTTCGACCTCATCGCCGACGGTGACAACCTCAGCCGGGTCGACATCGTGCTTGATGGAGAGCTCACGCGAGGGGATGACACCCTCGGTCTTGTAGCCGATGTCGAGCAGGACCTCGTCGCGGTCGACCTTGACGATCGTGCCTTCGACGATGTCGCCATCGTTGAAGTACTTGATCGTCTTGTCGATAGCCGCGAGGAAATCTTCCTCCGACCCGATGTCGTTGATGGCGACCTGCGGGGCCCCGGTGGGGGCGGTCGGGGCGGTGGCGGTGTCGGTGGTCATTAGGCGGGTTGCTCCGGTGGATGGAATCGAGGGTTGGCAGTTGTCGGCGCGAATGGGTGCATGCGTCGACCCTGCGAGCAAACGTCCACCAGTGAACGACCGCGGCATGACCCCGCATACGGTGCGCGACCCGAGTCCCAACCAGAAGCTGAGCGGAAGGCAGCGCGAACCCACTGCGCTAACACTTATCCTACGCGGCAGCCGCTAGGCGGCACAATCAGGGTCCCCCTGGCTCGCTAAGGTCCTCGCGGAAGCAAACCGCACGCACGAGGACGCCGGTGGCGCGAGCAGGCCACCGGGGACCGGAGACACCATCATGCCACCGGAGCAGGCGCCCGCGGCGGGGCGCCACGACGCCGCCGAGCACCGGCTGGGCACCACGGAGGTCGCCTACCGCCAGGTCGGCGGGGCCGAAGCTGCCGCGGCCAACCTCGCCTGGTGGGACGCCGACGCCGACGACTACCAGGCCGAGCACGGCGGGTTCCTCGGCGACGCCGACTTCGTCTGGTGCCCGGAGGGCGTCCGGGAAGCCGAGGCGAGGCTGCTCGGCGACGTCCGGGGCAAGCGCGTGCTGGAAGTGGGCTGCGGGCAGGCCGCCTGCGCGCGCTGGCTGGCCGCGGAGGGCGCCGACGCCGTGGCGACCGACCTGTCGGCCGGCATGCTGCGCCACGCCCGCGACGGCAACGCGCGCACCGGCCTGGCCGTCCCGCTCGTGCAGGCCAACGCCGAGCACCTGCCGCTGGCGTCCGGCAGCTTCGACGCGGCCTGTTCGGCCTTCGGCGCGATCCCGTTCGTGGCGTCGGTGGACGCGGTCTTCGCCGAGGTGCACCGGGTGCTGCGGCCGGGTGCCCCGTGGGTGTTCTCGGTGACGCACCCGATGCGGTGGATCTTCCCCGACGACCCCGGCCCGCAGGGGCTCACCGTCACCCAGCCGTACTTCGACCGCACGCCGTACGTCGAGGTCGACGACGAGGGCACCGCCACCTACGTCGAGTACCACCACACCCTCGGCGACTACGTGCGCGCGCTGGCCGGGGCCGGGTTCACCCTCACCGACCTGGTGGAGCCCGAGTGGCCCGCCGGGCACACGCGGGTGTGGGGCCAGTGGAGCCCGCTGCGCGGCAAGCTCTTCCCGGGCACCGCGATCTTCCGCACGCACCGCTCGTGAGCACCCTCGAAGCCCAGCAGAACGCGCGGTTCGCCGCGCTCGACCCGCTGCTCCCGCCGATCGCGGCCCCGCCGTCGCCGTCGAGCGAGCCGCTGATGGTGACGGTCGGCGGGCGCAAGGCCGGCGGGCTGCTGACGAACGTCGTGCACGCGCCGGGCTCCTGGCCCACGCTCTGGGGGCCGTCGGACATCCGGGACCTGACCGCGGTGCCGGGCGACAGCGGCGCCGCGGGCCTCGCCGCGCTGCTCGGCGCGTGGCGCGACCGGCTGCGCGGGACGCCGGCCGGCCCGGATTCGGCCTGCACGCTGACCTGGCCGAGCCGCGACGCCGAGGCGTCCGCGGTGCTCCTGGCGCACGGGTTCGCGCCGATGACGTGCCTGGCCGTGCGGGCCCCGGACGCGCCCGCCGAGCCCGGGACGGCACCGGTGACCGTCCGCCGGGCCGGGGAGGGCGACCTCGACGCGCTGACCGAGCTGCGGCTGGCCGAGTGGCGCTACACCTCGCTGGTCGGCACCGCGGTGCCGCGCCCGGGCGCGCCGGAACTGCTGCGCGCGGAAGCCGCGCGGGCCCTGCGCTTCAGCGGGCTGGTCTGGCTCGCGGAGGAGGACGGCGGCGTGCCGGCCGGCATGGCCTCCTGCGCGCTGGCTTCGGCCACGCCGGGCAACTCCGTCCACGGCCGGCTGCTCCCGGGCCGCTGGGGCTACGTCGACACGCTTTCGGTGGGTCCCGCCGCCCGCGGCGGCGGGGTCGGCCGGGCGCTGATGGCGGTGGCGCACCGGGAGCTGCTGGGGCACGACGTGCGCGGGACGTTCCTGTTCTACCACCCGCCGAACCCGCTTTCGCCGGTGTTCTGGCACCGGCAGGGTTATCGTCCACTGTGGACCATGTGGCTCCGGCGTCCCGCCTGGTCCTGACCGCACGATCCGAGGGGGCACCATGGACATCGCCGAGCCGCTGCTCGCGGCGCACCGGGCGCGCTTCGCCGCCGTCGACGCGCTGCTGCCGCCCGCCGCGCCACCGGCCGACGGCGAGCGCCTGGACGCGGCGACGGCGGACGGCACGCAGGTCACCGGGGTGCTGCAGCGCCGGCGGTTCGCGCGCGGAGACGTCCCGATGCTGTGGTCGGCCGCCGACACCTGGCAGCTCTTCCCGTACTTCGGCGACACCGGCACCGAAGGCGCCGACCTCCTGCTGCGCGCGCTGAAGGGCCGGCTCGAGGCGGAGGACACCGGCGACGACTCGGCGTGCGTGGTCGTCTGGCCCAGCCGGGACGCCGAGGCGATCCGCGCCTTCCTCGACCACGGTCTCGTGCCGCTCTCCGCGGTCGGCGTGCGCACCGCTCCCCCGCCGGAGGCCGCCGCGGGATTTTCGGTCCGGCGCGCCGGACCCGGCGACTTCGACGCGGCACTGGAGCTGGCGACGGCGACGTTCGACTACACCGGGCTCGTCGCCTCGCCGCGCCGGGACAACACGGCCGAGCTGCTGGCGCCGGCCCTGCGGGACGTCCTCGCCGCGGCGGAGCCGGCCGCCTGGCTGGCCGAGGCGGACGGCGAGCTGCGCGCGTTCGCGCACTGCGCGTGGCTCGATGCGGTCCCGGGCACCGAAGCGGGCGAGCTCCTCCCGCCGGGACGCTGGGGGTATGTGAACAACGTCGTGACCGCCCCGGGCGAGCGCGGCGGCGGGTTCGGCCGGGCCCTGATGGCCCACGTGCACCGGGAGCTGCACCGCGGTGGCGCGACCCGCACGTACCTCTACTACAACCCGACCAACCCGCTGTCCTCGGTGTTCTGGCACCGGCAGGGTTATCGTCCACTGTGGACGACGTGGGAGGTGCGCCCGGCGGCGGCGCTCCGGTGACGCGCGGCCCTGCCGGTGAGCCACCCACAAGTGTGACGTGCGTCCGGTGATCTTGCCGCCACCTCTCGCGCGGACTAGTTTTTGAACTGACCGGTCAGTTCAAAAGTTCGCGAAGCGGGAGAAACCGTGCAGGTCCGAGCCGATCGGGTGTCCCTCGAAGGGCACCACGGCACCTTGTTGCCGCCCACCTCCCTCACGTTCGGCGAGGGCGACCTGGCGATCGTGCACGGCGAACCCGGCGTCGGCGTCACGGCGTTCGGCCTCGCGCTGGCCGGCCGGCTCAAGCCGACCACCGGCACGGTGCACGCCGAGGGCGTCGATGCCCCGCTTACCGAGCTCGTCGCCGTCGTCGACGCCCCGGGCGTCAGCGAACCCGACGACGCGCTGCCCCTGCGCGTGGTCGCCGGCGAAGAGCTGGCGCTGGCCCACCGCCCGGCGGGCAAGGAGGACGTCGCCCGCTGGCTCGCCGACCACGACGCCGCGCCGTTCGGCGGCACGCGCTTCGAGAACCTCACCCCGGCGCTGCGCACGCGGCTGCTCACCGAGCTGGCCGCCGAGCGCAAGGGCGTGCGCGTGCTCGTGCTCGACACCCCCGACCGGCACACCAGCGACGTCGGCAGCTGGGCCGGGCTGGCCCGCGAACTGGCCGAACGCGGCCTGGCTGTGGTCGTCCTGACCGCCACCACGCCGTTGTCCGCGCTGCCCGTCACCCCCGCGCTCCTCGGCGCGGCCGAGCAGCCCGCGCCGCAGCACTGCGCTCCCCCCGAGAGTGCTCCCCCCGAGAGTGCTCCTCCCGCCGCCCCCGAACCCACCGAAGAGCTCACCGAGAGCACTGACGGAGTCCCCGAATGAACGCCTTCCGGATCGCGCGCAACGAGCTGCGCCGCCTCTCCACCGGCACCCTGCCGAAGCTCGCGCTGGTCGCGCTGGTGCTGGTGCCGCTGCTCTACGCGTCCTTCTACCTCTACGCGAACTACGACCCGTACGGCCGGCTCGACAAGCTGCCCGCCGCCGTCTTCACCAGCGACGCCGGCGCGAAGGACGCCGGCGGCCAGCAGCGCAACGTCGGCCGCGAGGTGACCGACGAGCTGGTCAAGTCCGGCACGTTCCAGTGGCACGAGGTGTCCGAGCAGGAGGCCCGCGACGGCGTCCGCGACGACAAGTACTCGTTCGCCATCGGCATCCCGAGCGGCTTCTCGGCCGCCCTGCTGGGCGTCGGCACGTTCCAGCCGCAGCAGGCGACGATCACGCTGACCACCAACGACGCCAACAACTACCTGTCCGGCACGATCGCGAAGCAGGTCGCCGAGCAGGTCCGCAAGACGATCGCGGAGAAGGTCGGCAGCGAGGCGGCGGACCGGTTCCTGGTCGGCTTCTCCACGATCTACGCCAAGATCCAGGAGGCCTCGACCGGCGCGTCGCAGCTCGCCGACGGCGCCACGCAGCTCAAGTCGGGCCAGCAGCAGCTGGCCGACGGCGCGGCGAAGCTCGCGGACGGCTCGTCGACGCTGGCGACCGGCCTGGGCACGCTCAAGAGCGCCACCGCGTCCCTGCCGTCGCAGACGCAGCAGCTCGCCAACGGCGCTTCGCAGGTGGCCACCGGCGACCAGAAGGTCGCCGACGCGGCTTCGGTCGCCGCGACGGCGTCGTCGGACATCCAGGGCAAGCTCGATTCCTACCGCACCCAGCTGCAGACGGACCTGCGCGAGGCGGGTGTGCCGGACGCCCAGGTGCAGGCGATCCTGGCCAAGGCCGACCAGCTGCGCTCCCCGGTCGACCAGGCGAACGGCAAGATCCAGCAGGCCAACGGCGACCTGGCGAAGCTGGCCGACGGCGCCCGCCAGGTGTCCGACGGCGCGGCCAAGCTCGCGGCGGCGTCCCCGCAGCTGGCGAGCGGCATCGCCCAGGCGTCCGACGGCGCGAACCAGCTGCGCGACGGCGCGTCCCAGCTCAGCGACGGCGAGAAGACGGCCGTGACCGGCACGAACCAGCTCGCGGACGGCGCGGTGAAGCTGCGTGACGGGCTCGCGGCCGGGCTCCAGCAGATCCCGAACCCGGACGACCCGACCCGCAACGCGACGGCCAACACGATCGCGGACCCGGTGGCGGTGAACGCCAACGGCGAGGCGTCGGCGGGGACGTACGGCGCGGGACTGGCCCCGTTCTTCATCTCGCTGGCCACCTGGATCGGCGCGTTCGTGCTGTTCCTGATCCTGCGCCCGCTCTCGACGCGCGCGCTGACCGCGGGCGCGGCCCCGTTCCGGGTCGCGGTCGGCGGCTGGCTGTCCTCGGCGCTGCTCGGCATCGCGCAGGTGGTCGTCCTGTTCGGCGCGGTGACGTGGCTGGTCGGCATCCACATCGCGCACCCGGTGGCGGCGATCGGGTTCGCCGTGCTGGTGTCGCTGACGTTCACCTCGGTGGTGCACGCGCTCAACGCCTTCTTCGGCGCGGTCGGCAAGTTCCTCGGCCTCGTGCTGCTGGTGCTGCAGCTGGTGAGCGCGGGCGGCACGTTCCCGTGGCAGACGATCCCGGACGCGCTGTACCCGCTGCACGTGGTGCTGCCGATGGGGTACGCGATCGACGGCTTCCGCCACCTGTTCTACAGCGGGGCCACGACGACGCAGCTGCTCGGCGACGTCGGCGTGCTGCTGGCGTACCTGGTGGGCGGGATCCTGGTGTCCACTTTGGCCGCCCGCAAGCGTCGCGTTTGGACGGTGTCCGCGCTCAAGCCCGAGCTGAGCCTGTGAGCGGCGCGACGAAGCAGAAGCTCTTCGAGGCGACGTTGGAGCTCGCGAAGAGCCGGGGCCTGGTGGGCCTGACGGTCGACGACATCGCGGCGGCGGCGGGCGTCGCGAAGGGCACGGTGTACTACAACTTCGGGTCGAAGGACGGCCTGGTCGACGCGTTGCTGCGGTACGGCGTGGACATGCTCGCTCTTCGGCTGCGCGCGGCGGTTTCGGACGCGGATCCGCTGGACGTGATCGAGGCGCAGGTCGACACGACGCTGGAGTTCATCGCGCAGTACCCCGGGTTTTCGCAGATCCTGGTGAGCGAGCTGTGGCGGACGCCGGGCCAGTGGCACGGGACGCTGTCGTTGCTGCGCGAGGAGATCATCTCGATCGTGAAGCAGCAGCTGTCGCGGCTGGAGGCGGCGGGCCGGTTGCCGGAGGGCGTCGAAATCCCGACGGCGGCGGCCGGGTTGTTCGGGACGATGCTGGTGGTCGCGCTGGACTGGCAGGTATTTGGGCCGCAACGAACGCGGGCCGAGGTGCGCGACGCGGTGATGGTGCTGATCCGGGGCCTCGGTCGCCGCTAGCCGGCGGCGCGCGCCTTCGCGCGGTACCGGCCGGGGGTCTGGCCGACGAGATCGGTGAAGGCGTCGATGAAACTGCCCGGGTTCGCCCAGCCGAGGCGCGTCGCCGTGTCGGTGACCGAAGTGCCTTCGCCGAGTTCGAGCACGGCCCGCTGGATGCGCAACAGCGTGCGCCACTGGTGGAAGCTCATCGACAGTTCGCTGCCGAACAGCCGGCTGAGCGTTCGATCGCTCGAGCCGGTCCGGTGCCCCAGCTCGGCCAGGGTCGCCGGGCTCGCCGGATCGGCGTGCAGCAGGTCGGTGACGGCCTTGAGGCGGGGATCGCCCGGTTCGGGGAGGCGCAGGGGTTCCCGCGGGGCGCGGTCGAGCTCCGTGAGGACGACCTCGAGCAGCAGCCGGGCCCGGGGGCTGCCGGCCGGGTCGTGGTCGCCGGTCGCCGCCAGGTAGGCCTCGCGCAGCAGCGCACCGGCGGTGAACACCGAGGGCTGCGCCGGCAGCCGCCGGGCCGCCGCCGCCGGCACCTCGAGCAGCCGGACGACGGTCGCGCCGTGCGCGCGGCTGCTGTGCACGTGGAATGGGGGCACCCAGGTGATGCGGTTCGCCGGCGCCACCCAGGTGCCGGCCCGGGTCGTGGTGACCAGCGCCCCGGAGGCGGCGTACCTGAGCTGGCCGAAGTCGTGGGAGTGCGGGGGCACCTCCTCGCCGTGGGCCAAGGGCGGGCAGCCGGCCGGTGACTCGATCATGACCCCACGATACGACGGCGGGTTTCCGGAATTTCCCGGCGGGACACCGGTGGTACGCCGTCGCCGCGACGATCATCGTTGAGGCATGCGAGCCATCACCCAGCACACGTTCGGCGGTCCCGAGGTCCTCACCATCGTGGACGCGCCCGAGCCCCGGCCCTTGCCGGGCGAAGTCCTCGTCCGCGTCGAGGCGATCGGGCTGAACCCCCTGGAACCGCGCCTGCGCGCCGGCGAGTTCCCGCTGCTCGGCCCGCCGCCGTTCGTCCTCGGCTGGGACATCAGCGGCGTGGTCGAGGCGGCGCAGACGTGGCGGTTCCGGCCCGGCGACGAGGTGTTCGGGATGCCACTGTTCCCGCGGGCGGCCGGCGCGTACGCCGAGTTCGTGGCCGCACCGGCACTGCACTTGGCCCGCAAACCCGCGTCGCTTTCCCACGTCGAGGCGGCGGCGTTGCCGATCGTCGGGCTGACGGCGTGGCAGGGTCTGGTCGACCTCGGCGGCGTGACCGAGGGCGACCGCGTGCTGATCCACGGCGGTGGCGGCGGGGTCGGCCACGTCGCGATCCAGATCGCGAAGGCGCTCGGCGCGCACGTGATCACCACCGCCGGCGGGAGCAAGCGGGAATTCGTCGAGGGGCTCGGCGCCGACGAGGTCGTCGACTACACGGCGGCGGACTTCACCGAGGTGGTCGGCGACATCGATCTGGTGCTCGACACGCTCGGCGGCGACACGGCCTGGCGCTCGCTCGACGTGCTCCGCCCCGGAGGGCACCTGGTGACGGCGGTCGCCGACGAGGACACGGAGCTGATCGCGAAGGTCGAGGCGGCCGGCCGGCGCTTCAGCGGCGTGGGGGTCGACCCCGATCCGGTTGCCCTGCGCCGCCTCGTGGACCTGGTCGAGGAGGGCAGGCTGCGGGTCCACGTGCAGGAGACGTTCCCGTTCGAGCGCATCGCCGACGCCCACCGGCTGATGGAGCGCGGTCACCTTCGGGGCAAGGTGGTCCTGACCGTCTGATCCCCGGCCCGCGGTCCGCCACCCGACCCGCTGAGTACGCCCACCGGCCATCCGGGGCCGCGAGCCCCGGAGGGCTGCTCAGCCGCGGTCCTCGATGCGGGCCCGCACCGCCGCCGCGTAGGTGTCGACCGCGGTGGCCGCGGCCGTCAGCTCGCAGGGGCCGTCGATCAGCAGCCTCTTCGCCGGGGTGTACGCCTGCTCGATCTCCGGGTCACCGACCAGCCCGTGCTCGCGGGCCAGCTCCAGATCACCCGCCAGGCGGGTGCGCAGCTCCTCGCGGCGGGCGACCAGCCCGTCGAGGACCGCGCGCTGGCGGCGGCCGTCCTCCACGGCCGGGGCCACCGCGTGCTCGTGGCCGTCGATGTGGCGCTCGACCCACTCCGCGTCGCCGTCCACCTCCGCCGACCGCAGCTGCTTGAGCGCGCCGCGCAGTCGCTGCGCGCGGGCCGGCAACATCGCGACGCCCGTGAAGCGCGTCGCCACGCGTAGCTGGTAGGCCTCGATCTCCGCCAGCTCCGCCACCGCCTGGGTGAGCACCTCCAGGCGACCGGCGAGGTCGTCCGGGGCCGGGCGGGCCTGGCCCGTGCTCGCCCGCACCGCCGCCACCCCCGGCGAGGACTCCTCCCGGAAGCCGAGCAGCAGGCGGAGACCCAGCTCGGCCGCGCGGCCGGCGAGCGGGGCGAGCACCTCGCCGACGAGCCGTTCGGGCTCCGCCGAGTCGTCGATCCCGTCGACGACCAGGGTCCGGCCCGCGACGCCGGTGGTGAGCCGGTCGGCGATGCGGTGGCGGACGGCGTCCGCGGTGCGGCCGGTCGCGTCGACCGCGAGGTCCACGCTGCCCGGCGGCGGCATCTCGCCGAGCGCCGGCGGCAGGCCGGGCACGCCGAGGGAACGTTCCCGGTCGGCGAGCACGATCCCGAACCGCAACGCCGCGGCGACGGGCGAGCCGGCCTCGCCGGTGTCGACGACCCAGACCGTGCCCGGCTCGGCCTTGGCGAACCAGTCGGCGACGCGCTGCACGAAGGAGACGTCGACGGCCTCACCGACCGGCCGCGAGAAGCTCGCGTCGACGGCGGGGCTGCCGGAAGTCCAGATGCTCAGCTGGGGCAGGTGCCCGAGCATGGTTTCGACCGGCACCATCCAGGTGCCGGAGTCCTTGCCGACGACCATGCCGACGACGTGGCCGGTCGCCTCGTCGATCACCGCCGTGCCGCCGAAACCGGGGCCGAGCGGTTCGGCTTCGGCGGTGCGGAAGAGGCGGACCCATTCGCCGCCGGTCTGTTCCGGGCCGCCGAGCCGGGCGAGCGTCCAGCGGCCGACCGAACCCGGCGGGAACCCGAACGCGCGGACGAGCTGGTGCTCGCCGAGGGGCATGCGGTGCAGCGGGGCGCGGAACACGCGGGATTCGGGGCGTTCCAGGCGCAGCAGGGCGAGATCGCCGTGGCCGCCGCCGTCGGAGGGCACCCAGCAGCCTTCGACGACGGTCGCCGTGGCGGGCATGGCCTCGGCCAAGCCGACGAAGTCGACGCTCAGCGCGGATCGGGGGCCACCGGCGGTCTCGACGACGTGCGCGCTCGTGAGCACGTGGTACTCGTCCAGTACCGTGCCCGCACCGCACACCCGGCCGAGTTCGTCGTGCAACCGGACCCGCCAGCGTCGTCGCTCACGCTCGAACCCCATTCGGCGGACCCTACGCCGTGATCGCCAGGCGTCGGCAGCGACTCCCTTACCGATCAGTAATCGCTCACCCGAACGGAGTCCTCCGTTCGGCACAACGCGCGTTCAGAAGCGGCCGAACACGCGGCTGCCGGGCGCGGCCGGGTCGTCGCCGGCCCAGAACTCGAACCAGTGCCGGGTGAACTCCTCGCGGGACAGGCGCCCGTCGCCGTCGGAGTCGAGGAGCGCGAAGACATCGCCGGACGGCGTGCCGACGCCGTTCCAGGCCGCGATGAGGCGTTCGTACTCGGCGGCGGAGATGACGCCGTCGCCGTTTTCGTCGACGGCCTCGAACATCGCCTCGGCCGTCCCGGTGACGGCGCCCGGCGCCGCCGGGAGTTCGTCGACGACCTGGAGCACCTGGTCGAGGCTGACCCGGCCGTCACCGCCCGCGGCGTCGTCGAGGGTGCCCCACCAGCCCATCATGACGGCGGCGAGCTTCTGCCCGGCCGGCGTGCTCGCGTCGGTGCCGCGGAGGTCGAGCCACCTCGCGGTGAGGGCCCGGAAGTCGGTCTCCGTCAGGAAACCGTCGCCGTCGGTGTCCATGGCGCCGAAGACGCCGGAGATCTTGCGCCGCTGGAAGTCACTGGCCATGGCGCCCAGCATCGTCGCGGCGCGGCACGCCCGACGACGTCCGCCCGAGTGCTCCCGCGTCACGACCCGGTGATCCGGGCCGTGACGCGGAGTCACCCGCTTGAGGGGGTCCGGGTGGCGGAGCCCCCGGCCCGGGGCGGAGCCCCGGATGTCTCAGTGCGCGGCTTCGTTCCAGGACCGGCCGTAGCCGACCGAAACCTCGAGCGGCACCGCCAAGGCGTACGCCGAGCCCATGCCCTCGCGCACCAGTTTCTCCAGCTGTTCCTTTTCGCCTTCGGCGACTTCCAGGACCAGTTCGTCGTGGACCTGCAGCAGGATCCGGCTCTTCAGCTTCGCCTCGACCAGCGCGCGGTGGACGTTGAGCATCGCGACCTTGATGATGTCGGCCGCGCTGCCCTGGATCGGGGCGTTCAGCGCCATCCGCTCGGCCATCTCGCGGCGCTGGCGGTTGTCGCTGTTGAGGTCCGGCAGGTAGCGGCGGCGGCCGAAGACCGTCTCGGTGTACCCGTTCTTCGCCGCGATGCCGACGACCGAGTGGAGGTAGTCGCGCACCCCGCCGAAGCGGTCGAAGTACGCCTCCATCTGGGCCTTGGCGTCTTCGGTGGAAATCCGCAGCTGCTGCGAAAGCCCGTACGCCGACAACCCGTACGCGAGCCCGTAGGACATCGCCTTGACGCGGTAGCGCAGCTCCGGCGTGATCTCCTCCGGCGGCATCGAGAACGCCCGCGACGCGACGAACGTGTGCAGGTCCTCGCCGCTGTTGAACGCCTCGATGAGGCCTTCGTCCTGCGAAAGGTGCGCCATGATCCGCATTTCGATCTGGCTGTAGTCCGCGGTCATCAGCTCGGTGAAGCCCTCGCCGACGACGAAGGCGTCGCGGATGCGGCGGCCTTCCTCGGTGCGGACCGGGATGTTCTGCAGGTTCGGCTCGGTCGAGGACAACCGCCCGGTGGCCGCGATCGTCTGCAGCAGCGTGGTGTGGATGCGCCCGTCGTCGGCGACCGACTTGATCAGGCCCTCGACCGTCGTGCGCAGCTTCGTCGCGTCCCGGTGCTCCAGCATGTGCTGCAGGAACGGGTGCTCGGTCTTCTCGAACAGGCCCTGCAGCGCCTCGGCGTCGGTGGTGTAGCCGGTCTTGGTGCGCTTGGTCTTCGGCATGCCGAGCTCGTCGAACAGCACGACCTGCAGCTGCTTCGGCGAGCCGAGGTTGATCTGCTTGCCGATCACCGCGTACGCCTCTTCGGCGGCCTGGGTGACGCGCGAAAGGTAGTGCGCTTCGAGCGTGGTCAGCTGTTCGAGGTCGACGGCGACACCGGCGATCTCCAGCTCGGTGATCACCTCCAGCAGCGGCAGCTCCAGCTCGGCGAGCAGCTTCGCGCCGCCGATCTGCTCGAGCTCCTTGTCGAGCGCGCCGGCCAGCTCGAAGATCGCGCGGGCCTTGACCAGCTCGTCCTGGATCTCCTTTTGCTCCAAGCCTTCCGCGCCGCCGTCGAGCAGCGACAGCTGCCCGTCGCCGCCGTCGGTCTCCGAGCGCAGCTCGCGGTGCAGGTAGCGCAGCGCGAGGTCGTCCAGCTCGAAGGTGCGCTGTCCGGGCCGCACGAGGTACGCGGCCAGCGCGGTGTCCATGGCGAGCCCGGCGACGGCCCAGCCGCGGGCGCGGATCGCGTGCAGCGGGACCTTCAGGTCGTGGCCGGTCTTGCGGATGGCCGGGTCGGCCAGCCAGGCGGCCAGCGCCGCGTCGTCGGCTTGGTCCATCGCCGTGACGTCGACATACGCGCCTTCGCCGTCGGCCGTCGCGAAGGCGATCGCACGCAGATCGGACCGGACCGACGTGCCCACGGCGCGGAAGGACAGGGCCACCGGCTCGCCGGCGCTCGCGTGCGCGGTCAGCCACGCGCCCAGCGCGCCCGGCGCGAGCGCGGAACCCGATACCTCGAAGCCCTCGTCGGCCTCCGGCTCGGCACTCTGCAGCGTCGCGAACAGCCTGTCGCGCAGCACGCGGAACTCCAGCTCGTCGAACAGCGCGTGCACCGCCTCGCGGTCCCACGGGCGCAGCTCCAGCCCGGACGGCGCGAGCTCCAGCTCGACGTCCCGGATCAGCTCGGTCAGCTGGCGGTTGAGCTGGACCGCGGACAGGTGTGCCCGCAGCGCGTCCCCGACCTTGCCCTTGACCTCGTCGACCCGGTCGATGAGGTCGTCGAGCGAGCCGAACTGCTTGATCCACTTGGCCGCGGTCTTCTCGCCGACGCCCGGGATGCTCGGCAGGTTGTCCGAGGGGTCGCCGCGCAGCGCGGCGAAGTCCGGGTACTGCCGCGGGGTGAGCCCGTACTTCTCCTCGACGGCGTCCGGGGTGAACCGGGTCATCTCCGAAACGCCGCGCTTCGGGTACAGCACGGTGACGTGCTCGGTGACCAGCTGCAGCGCGTCGCGGTCGCCGGTGCAGATGAGGACGTCGAAGCCGTCGGCCGTCGCCTGCGTCGTGAGCGTGGCGATGATGTCGTCGGCCTCGAAGTTCTCCTTGACCAGCGACGGGATGCCGAGCACTTGGAGGACCTCCTTGACCAGGTCCACCTGGCCGCGGAACTCGTCCGGCGTCGTGCTGCGGTTCGCCTTGTAGTCGGCGTAGGTCTCCGAGCGGAACGTCTTGCGCGAGAGGTCGAACGCCACCGCGAGGTGGGTGGGTGCTTCGTCGCGCAGGAGGTTGATGAGCATCGAGGTGAAGCCGAAGACCGCGTTCGTGACCTGACCGGTCTTCGTCTTGAAGTTCTCCGCGGGCAGGGCGAAGAACGCGCGGTAGGCCATGGAATGACCGTCGATCAGCAGCAGCTTCGGCCGCTCGGCGGTGGCGGTGGTTCCTGTGGCGTTGGCAACGGTCGTCTTCTCACTCGGGCTCACGCGGCCGAGTCTAGGCTGAGGGTCCGACACTCTTACGTGTCGCATAGGAAGAGGAGCTTTGCGTGACCGAACGCGCCGCAGACGTCGCGGTCGACAGCTACGCCGGTATCGACCCGGCCGCCGCGGACCAGCAGCTGAACGACAAGGTCGGCATGAAGCTGCTGGAGGCGACGGCCGAACGCGTGGTCGGCACGATCCCGGTCGAAGGCAACCTCCAGCCGTACGGCCTGCTGCACGGCGGCGCCAACGCCGTGCTGGCCGAGGCGCTGGGTTCGACGGTCGCCGCGCTGAACGCCGGGCCGGACCGCGCGGCGATGGGGCTGGAGCTGTCCTGCACGCACCACCGGGCCGTCCGGTCGGGCACCGTCACCGGCGTGGCGACGCCCCTGCACGTCGGCCGCGGCACGATCACCACGGAGATCGTGCTGACCGACGACGAGGGCCGCCGCACCTGCACCGCCCGGCTCACCTGCGTGGTCCGGGACCGCCCGCCGGGCGCCTGAACCCCCGTGGACCTCGACGTCGCCCAGGTCCGGGCGTTCGTGGTGACCGCGGAGCAGCGGCACTTCGGGCGGGCCGCCCAGTCGTTGTTCCTCACCCAGCAGGCGTTGTCGAAGCGGATCCGGAAGCTCGAAGACGCCCTCGCGACACCGTTGTTCCTGCGCACGCCCCGCTCGGTCGAACTGACCGCCGATGGCGAACGGTTCCTCCCGCACGCGCGCGAGCTGGTGCGGGTGGCCGACGCCGCCGTGGCCGCGATGGGCGCCGAGGACCGGCCGTTGCGCCTCGACCTCGTCGACCACCGGCTCTCCCCCATGTTCCTGCTCCGCCGGCTGGCCGCGCACGAACCGGGGCTGCGCATCGACCGGGTCGCCGGCCGCGGGTTCGCGAACGCGATCGACCCGCTGCTGTCCGGGGAACTCGACGCCGCCTTCGGCCGGGTGTCCGGCTGCGGGCGGCCGCTGCCGGACGAGCTGGAACACCGGCCGGTCCGGCTCGAGCCGCTGGTCGCGCTGCTCGCGCCGGAGCACCCGCTGGCCGTGCTGGACGTGCTGCGCCTCGACGAGCTGCGCGCCGACGGGATCTGGCTGCCCGGGCTCGGCGGCCCCGCCGAGTGGCTGTCCTACCTGAAGGAGCTGTGCGACGAGTTCGCCGTGCCGATCGACGACTCCGGCGTCAGCTACGACCTGCGGCACACGCTCGAGCAGACGCGGTACGGCAAGCGGCGCGTCACCCTGGCCGGGGCCGACATGGAGCTGGCACCGGACCTCAACCTGAAGGTGCTGCCGTTCGAGCCGTCTCCGTTGTTCCCGTGGTCGCTGGTCTGGCGGCGCGGCAAGGCGCACCCGGCGCTGCGGCGGCTGCTGGCCGTCGCCGGGCGCACCAGCCGCGAAGAGGACTGGTGCGCCTACGACCCCGAGCACGCCTGGCTGCCCGCCGGCGACGTCAGCCTCGCAGCCGCCGCGCGAACCACTCGCTGAACGCCGCGTCGACCCGCGCCGCGGCCGGCGTCCCCGGTGGGAACTCGTGCGCCATCCCGTCGACCGTCACCAGCTCGGTCCCCAGCTTCGCGTGCAGCGCCGCCGCGGGTTCGCGCACGGCGACGTCGTCGTCCGCGCCGGTGACCAGCAGCAGCGGCGCGGTCAGCTCGGCGGACCGGTTCACGTAGTCGTAGCGGGCCGCGACCGCCCGGGACCGCTCGGTCCACGCGTAGGTCACCCCGAAGCGCCGCTCGTTGGCGGTGATCATCGGTGCGAGCTGGACGACCGGGCTGGCCACCGCCGCGGCGGTGATCTCGACGTCGCCGCGGGCGAGGACCTCCAGTGCCACGATCGCCCCGGCCGAGCCGCCGAACACCCCGAGCGGCCCGGTCGCGCCCGGCAGCCGGTCGCGCAGGTCGGCCAGCGCGGCCGGGAACTCGGCCGCCGCCTGCTCGGTCACCGGCTCGAAGACGTTCAGGACGGCGTCCTCGCTCGCCCGCCGGAAGACCTCTTCGGGGCCGCCCTCGGGCAGCCGTGCCCCGGAGAGCGGGAGCCCGAAGTACACGCGCCACGCCCGCAGGTCCGCCATCGGGACGGCCTCCGCCATCGCCCGCTCAGTCGCCGGCACGTCCATCAGGTGCCAGCCCGCCACCAGCGCCACCGGACCGTCCGGGTCCGCCGGCGGTACCGCCACGAACGGCACCCCCGCGGCCACGCCCTCGACCATCTCGCTCATCTTCTCTCTCCCTGTCTTCCGGCTGCTTCCAGCGAAGCGCCGGCGAGGGGCGCGGGTCCAACAGCCCTTCCGGCGGCCACGACAACCGTTGGTTGTGACAGCCGGCTCCGGCCGGATGGCCTTTCGGGCAGACCTGAGCAAGGGGGTGGTCCGTTCGGCCCGCCGAACCGGACGTAAGGTGCATCCCGACGGCGGTGCCCGCGCCGCCGCGGCCCCGTCAGGGTGAACAGCGGGCCACCGGGAAACCGGCCACGGTCCGGTCGCCGAAATGGGCGATGACATACCGCTGAAACACTGCTGTCACCCATTCGCAGAACGAGCGCCGATACTTAGCATCGCTGCGTGACCAGCAGCGGGCCACAGGGAAACATCGTTCGGCTTTTCGTGCAATTCGTGTCGGTTGCGATCGTCACGATGTGGACACAGAGTAGTGAGGCCGCCTGTGCACAAGACGGGCGAGAGGGATATCTTCCTGCCCTAACCTAGCCCCTGTGTCGGGGGCAACGCCTACCGGCGGCTGGTTGGTCATGGGAGGTAGTCGGTGTCAGGAGTGCGTTTTGGACGGGTTCTCGCCCTCGCAGCGGCGACGTCGCTCGCGCTGGCGGGCTGCGCCGGTGGCGGCTCGTCGAGCAGTGGTGACGGCAGCACGCTGAAGATCGGGTTCATGGGCGACCTGACCGGGGAGAACTCCGGGATCGTCATCCCGCCCCGCAACGGTGCCCAGCTCGCGATCGACGAGTACAACGCCACGAATCCGAAGACCAAGATCGAGCTGAAGCCCTACGACAGCCAGGGCAAGCCCGACCAGGCGACCTCGCTGATCACCACGGCGATCGGCTCGGACAAGATCACCGCGCTGATCGGCCCGGCCTTCTCCGGCGAGTCGAAGGCCATCGGCGGCCAGCTCGAGCAGAACAAGATCCCGAGCGTGTCGCCCTCGGCGACCAACCCGGGCCTGGCGAAGAACAACTGGTCGTACTGGCACCGCGTCGTGGCCAACGACGACGACCAGGGCCCCGCCATCGCGAACTTCCTGATCACGGCGAAGTCGCCGAAGTCGGCGTTCGTCATCTCGGACGACCAGGAGTACAGCGTCGGCCTCGCGGACGCGTTCGAGAAGACCTTCAAGGACAAGGGCGTCGCGGTTCAGCGCGACAAGTTCCCGAAGGACGCGCCGGACTACTCCTCGACCGTGCAGAAGGTCAAGGCGGCCAACCCGGACATCATCACCTTCGGTGGCTACTACGCGCAGGGCGGCCCGCTGCTCAAGCAGCTGCGTGACGGCGGCGTGAAGGCCATCTTCGCCACCGGTGACGGTTCGCTCGACCCGCAGCTGGTCTCGGGCGCGGGTGCCGCGGCCGCCGAAGGCGCGGTCATCGGCTGCCCGTGCAACATCCCGGACGCGGGTGCCGCGAACGAGTTCGCCACCAAGTACAAGGCGAAGTTCAACGTCGCTCCGGCGATCTACGCGACCGAGGGCTACGACGCCGCGACCGCCCTCATCAACGCGGTCAAGGCGGGCAACACCACCGGCGAGAAGATCAACGAGTTCCTGAAGACCGTGGACTTCAAGGGCGCCTCGAAGCAGATCAAGTTCAAGGCGAACGGTGAGCCCGAGACCGCCGCGATCAACGTGTACCAGGTCGTCGGTGGCGTCATCAAGAACCTCGGCGCGTCGACCGAAGCCAAGATCACCGGCTGACGAAACAGGAATAGCACTTGACGACGGGAGCGGGGGCGCTGTGGTGACCACAGCACCCCCGCTCCCGGCCCGTATCCCTGTCCTCGCCCTGTCTCGTAAGGCGCTCACGTCATGTTGCAGACACTGCAAGACCAGTTCCTCGGCAGCACCATCGGCGGACTGGTTCTCGGCTCCATCTACGCCCTCGTCGCCCTCGGCTACACAATGGTCTACGGCGTCCTGCGGCTGATCAACTTCGCCCACTCCGAAATCTTCATGATCGGGACGATGACGTCCCTGTTCATCCTGGCCAGCATCGCCACCTCCGGCAACATCGTGGTGGGCCTGGGCGCGATGATCCTGCTGCTGCTCGCGCTCATGCTCGCCTCCGCGGTCGTGTCCGGCGGTTCCGCGGTCGTGCTGGAGCAGGTCGCCTACCGGCCGCTGCGCAAGCGCGGTTCGTCGAAGCTCGCGGCCCTGATCTCCGCGATCGGCGCGTCGATCTTCCTGCAGGAGCTCTTCGCGCTGGTGATCATCCCCAACTTCTTCGACAAGTCGGGCCGCGTCCCGCAGAACGCGCCGCGGTTCGTCGACCGCGACACGCTGTTCCCGGTCGGCAACGCCGTCGTCCGCACCGACCAGGTCCTGGTCATCATCGGCGCGGTGATCGTCATGGTGGTGCTGGACCAACTGGTGCGGCGCACCCGCATCGGCCGCGGCATCCGGGCCACCGCCCAGGACCCCGAGGCCGCCGTGCTGATGGGCGTCTCGATCGACCGCATCGTGCGGATCACCTTCCTGCTGGGCGGCGCGATGGCCGGTGTGGCCTCCGCGCTTTACCTGATGGAACTCGAAAACACCGGTTACCGCGTCGGTTTCGTGCTCGGGATCAAGGCGTTCACCGCGGCCGTGCTCGGCGGTATCGGCAACCTGCGCGGCGCGCTCCTCGGCGGCATCGTGCTCGGCCTGGTCGAGAACTGGAGCGCGATCTTCCTCGGTTCCGAGTGGAAGGACGTCACCGCGTTCGTGGTCCTCGTGCTCGTGCTCATGTTCCGCCCCACCGGCATTCTCGGTGAATCCCTCCAGCGAGCTCGCGCATGAAAGGCGACGGTGTGACTACCCAGGAAAACACTCGCCGCTCGTTCCAGCCGGTCAACGGCGCGCGGGACTGGTGGCAGCACGCGCCGATGTGGCAGCGCTACCTCCTCTACATCGCCTTGATCGTGTTCGCGCTGATCCTCCCGGCTCCCTGGATCGGCTCGTTCATGTCGCCCGCCTCGGACTGGACGAGCGTCCTGATCTTCCCGATCGGGACCTACATCCTGCTGGCGATCGGCCTGAACATCGTGGTCGGCCTGGCCGGCATGCTGGACCTCGGGTTCGTGGCGTTCTTCGCGATCGGCGCCTACACGGTCGCCATCTTCGGCACGAAGTTCGGCTGGAACGTGTGGCCGACGATCCTCGTCGGGATCGTGCTCGCCGCGGTGTCGGGCGTCATCCTCGGCGCCCCGACCCTGCGGCTGCGCGGTGACTACCTGGCGATCGTGACGCTCGGGTTCGGGGAGATCGTCCGGATCACCGCGAACAACACCAACTCCATCGGCGGCGCCCGTGGTATCACCAACATCCCGCACCCGTCGCCGATCTTCGGCATGGAGTTCCTGCTCGACCCGGCGCCGTACTACTACCTGATCCTGGTCGCGATCGTGCTGGTGATCGTGTTCTCGGTGCGGCTGCAGAAGAGCCGCGTCGGGCGCGCGTGGGCCGCGATCCGCGAGGACGAGGACGCCGCCGAGCTGATGGGCGTGCCGACGTTCAAGTTCAAGCTGCTCGCCTTCGCGATCGGCGCGATGATCGGTGGCTTCGCGGGCGGCATCTACGCCAGCAAGGCCGTGTTCATCGCTCCGGACAACTTCCCGTTCATCCTGTCCGCGACGATCCTCGCCGCGGTCGTGCTGGGCGGCGCCGGCAACCTGCCGGGCGTCATCCTCGGCGCCTTCCTGGTGGCCTGGATCCCCGAGCGCCTCCGGTCCGTCGAGTGGCTGAGGCACCTGCTCGGCGACAAGGACCCGGCGGAGTACCGCATCCTGCTGTTCGGTGCGGTGCTGGTGCTGATGATGGCGCTGCGACCCGAAGGCATCCTGCCCTCACGACAACGAAAAGCCGAGCTACGGGAAGGCACCGGCGGCATGGGCTCGCTCGGTGGCGAAGTGGCCGGACCGGGCACCGAAGCCGCGGCGGAGGTGGCCAAGTGACTCCCTTGCTCGAATTCGACAACATCACGATGCGCTTCGGCGGTGTCACCGCCCTGCGCGAAGTGAACATCTCCATCAACGAAGGCGAGATCTTCGCGCTCATCGGCCCGAACGGCGCCGGCAAGACCACGGTGTTCAACGTGGTCACCGGCGTCTACCAGCCGACCGAGGGCCAGGTGCGCTTCGACGGCGACCGCATCGACGGCATGAAGCGGTTCCAGGTCACCAAGCGCGGCATCGCCCGGACGTTCCAGAACATCCGGCTGTTCCACAACATGTCGGCGATCGAAAACGTCATGGTCGGCGCGGACGCGCACCACAAGACCGGCGCGATCGGTGCGGTGCTCGGCCTGCCGTGGCACCGCAAGGAGGAGAAGCGCGGCCGCGAGCGGGCGCGTGAGCTGCTCGACTTCGTCGGCATCGGCAAGGTGGAGCACGAGACCGCGAAGAACCTCTCCTACGGCGACCAGCGCCGGCTGGAGATCGCGCGGGCGCTGGCCACCGACCCGAAGCTGCTGCTGCTCGACGAGCCCGCGGCGGGCATGAACCCGGCGGAGAAGAACGCCCTGCAGGCGCTGATCCGCAAGATCCGGGACGACGGCCGGACCGTGCTGCTCATCGAACACGACATGGGCCTGGTCATGCACATCAGCGACCGGCTGGCCGTGCTGGACTTCGGGCAGAAGATCGCGGAAGGGCTCCCTCAGGAAGTGCAGACCAACCAGAAGGTCATCGAGGCGTACCTGGGGGTGGCCGAAGATGCTTCTTGACGTCCAGGACATCAACGTCCACTACGGCAAGATCGCCGCCCTCAAGGGCATGAGCATCCAGGTCGACGAGGGCGAGATCGTGTCCCTGATCGGCGCCAACGGCGCCGGCAAGACCACGACGCTCAAGACGATCTCGGGCCTGCGCCCGCTGACCAGCGGCAAGATCCTGTTCAACGGCCAGGACATCTCGAAGACCCCGGGGCACAAGCGCGTGCTGCTCGGGATCGGCCAGTCGCCCGAGGGCCGGGGCGTGTTCCCCGGCATGACGGTGCAGGAGAACCTCCTGATGGGTGCCTACACCCGCAAGGACGACCTCCAGGCCGACCTCGACGAGGTCTACGAGCTGTTCCCCCGGCTCAACGAGCGCCGGACGCAGTTCGGCGGCACGATGTCCGGTGGCGAGCAGCAGATGATCGCCATCGGCCGCGCGCTGATGACGAAGCCGAAGGTGCTGCTGCTCGACGAGCCGTCGATGGGCCTGGCGCCGATGCTGATCGCGCAGATCTTCGACATCATCCGGGAGATCAACAAGCGCGGCACGACGGTGCTGCTGGTGGAGCAGAACGCCCAGCAGGCGCTGAAGCTGTCGGACCGGGCGTACGTGCTCGAGACGGGCCGCGTGGTCAAGAGCGCCCGCGGGGCCGACCTGCTGGACGACCCGCAGGTCCGGGCCGCCTACCTCGGTGGCGACCTGGGCGTCTGATGTGCTTTTCGGGGGCCCGGCACTGGCGTGCCGGGCCCCTTTTTCACAGCTTGATGTCGGTGCCGGTGACGTTCTTCATGTCGGTGATGCTCGGCCCGCCGAAGGCCCGGAGCGTGATCGGCTTCCGGTCCTTGGGGATGTCCCAGTAGAGGTCGAACTCGACGCGCACGCCGTGCCCGAGGTCGAACTGGGCGGGCTGGCGCTTGATGGTCATGGCCTGCTCTTCGGGCGGGTGCGCGCCGCCCCGGTCGTCGACGAGCAGCTGGCGCTTGGTGTCGAACAGGACGCTGGAGGTGCCGGTGTTGGTGACGACGAGCCGCAATCGCACGAACTGGCCCTTCGCGGGGAACTCGGTGTGGCTCCCGGTGATGCTGGGCAGCCCGGCGGCCAGGCCGATGAGGGTGAACTCGGTGTCACCGTTCTTGGCCGACGGCAGCGCGAGGGCGGTCTCGTCGGGGCGGACCGGGCGCGGCGGCAGCTCGTAGGTCTTCTGTGCGGGCGTGCTGGGCTGTTCGGCCTGGCAGCCTGCTGCGCTG
The DNA here is from genome assembly GCF_042881395.1 of Amycolatopsis sp. NPDC058278. Taxonomy (NCBI): domain Bacteria; kingdom Bacillati; phylum Actinomycetota; class Actinomycetes; order Pseudonocardiales; family Pseudonocardiaceae; genus Amycolatopsis; species Amycolatopsis sp. NPDC058278. Next base: position 78,693 of record NZ_JBHVXZ010000028.1, read on the forward strand.
ATGAGGACGACGACGGCCAGCAGGCGGAGTTTCACCTCGGTGATTCTGCCTGCCGGCCGTCGGTCCGGCTAGCTTCCGATGCTTTCGACGACGGCCTCGGCCACGGCTTTCATGGTGGTCCGGCGGTCCATGGCGGTGCGCTGGATCCACCGGAAGGCATCGGGCTCGGTGAGCCCCTGCCGGCTCATGAGCAGACCCTTGGCGCGGTCGATGACCTTCCGCGTCTCGAGCCGGTCGGTGAGCCCGGCAACCTCGGCCTCGAGGGCCTGCAGCTCGGAGAACCGGCTGACGGCGAGCTCGATGGCGGGCACGAGGTCCCGCTTGGCGAAGGGCTTGACGAGGTAGGCCATGGTCCCGGCATCCCGCGCGCGTTCGACGAGGTCCCGCTGGCTGAAGGCGGTGAGGATGACCACGGGAGCAATCCGGTCCCCGGTGATCTTCGCGGCGGCTTCGATCCCGTCCAGCTTGGGCATCTTGACGTCGAGGATCACGAGATCGGGCTTCAGATCGGTGGCCAGCGAGATGGCCTGCTCGCCATCCCCCGCCTCCCCGACGACCTCATAGCCCTCCTCACGCAGCATTTCGACGAGGTCGAGCCGGATGAGAGCCTCATCCTCCGCAACGAGCACCCGACGCTGCGGCACGGTGGCGGCACCGTTGGCCTCGGTAGCCTGATCGGTCACCGGGGTCCTCCTGAAGACTCGGCTGGGCGGTGTCATCTCGCGGCGTTCCGCGAACCTGAAGCCTACCGGGAACGATCCAGAAGCAGAGATGGCGTTCACCACGTAGTGGCGGGCGTGACACTGGGGTCGCCTTGGGACGCCGACCCGGAGGCGGGTGGGGTGCGGTGATCCCGTAGAGTCACGACGTCACGCCCCCGTAGCCCAACTGGCAGAGGCAACGGATTCAAAACCCGTCCAGTGTGAGTTCGAATCTCACCGGGGGCACCCGCAGCAATCACACCAGCGTCGACCTGCGGCTTCGCCATCCGGACGACTTCCGCGTCCGCTGCGGCTGTGGCCACCTCCTCGATCCTGTCGCCGGGCAGTGTGATGTCGATCATGGCGTGGTCCGTTTCGTGGTCGATGCTGACGTGGAGTTTGGTGAGCTCGTAGAGCCGGACCTGGAGCTCGGCCGGCGCTCGGTGAAGGTTGACCGCCAGGTGCGGCAGGAGGTCGAGGACGTCGAGGTCCTCGCGGGTGGCCGTGGCCGGTGATCGCTGGTCGTCCTGATCGAGTTCGGTGATCTGGTCCAGCGCGAGCTGGCGTTCGGCCCCGAGCGCGTTGTACCGGTCCTTCAGGCCCTGGGTGAACGGATCAGTGGGGTCGGCGTCCTCGGCTTGGCTGAGGATGTTGCTCTGCTTGCGCGCGAAGTCCGCGGCTCGCTTCTCCAGCCGCGCCCGGCGCTCGCGGCGCTCGGTGCGTTCCCGATCGTCGGCCTGATCCAGCTGCGGAGTGAGCAGGTCGATCCGGCGGTGGCCGAACAGGTACTCGGCATACACGTGGTTGACGGCGGCGAGGATGGCGTCCTCGCGCATGTACACGGTCTGGGGATGGTCGGCGAACTTGTCCAGTCGGCCGCGGTTGTTGTTCTTCGGCCAGCAGCGGTAGTAGTTGTGCCCGCGGTGGTGATGCCCAAGCATCCGGCGACCGCAACGGCAGACCACCCGACCGTGCGTCGCCGTGCTGTTCGCCAACCGGCCCCGGGTTGGCGACAGCAGTCTGCGTCCGGACGCAGCGACCGAGTCGGACGACGGTCCAGCCTGCCTCGTGCAACCCGGCATACGGTCCGGGCAGAGACCGGCCGCGGGGACCACGCGCCGGCCGCGAGGCAGACGGTGAGAGATAGGGCGCGGGCTCGACGAGGAGCACCCGTTGGCCCGGCCGGGTGTAGGTCGTGACGATCTTGATGATCGCGGTGAGGAGCCAGCCGGCGAGCAGTCCGGTACCCGCGAGGACGTCGTCCTGAGCGCACGGCCAGACGGTGCTCGGCCGAGCTGGGCGGGGATTGCGCAGGTTGACCCGGTGCCTTGTGCGCTGCCTCCGCGGATGCGGGATCGGGATGGTCGGCGGGTCGAAGACGCCGTGCTCGTCCGAGCTGCAGTCTGACGGGTCATCGTGGTGTGACGAGGTCATCGCGGTTTTCCTCCGAGCGGTGGGCGCCATGCGTTCTGACACCCCTCAACTCCGTATTTCGGCCGCAGTTTGGACATGCGCCATCGAACTTCTTTTCGCATGCCGATTGACGCGGAAGGAAACCGCCGAAAGAGCTACTAGCGCAGTGCTATTAGCCAACTATAACGACATGTCAGACGGCGTAGCGCGCCGTTTGAACTCTTCAATTCCAAGCGGAATGTTGATCTTGACGACCGAGCTGGTCAGGACCAGATAGTAGACCGCTAGTAGCCGCCGAAAAATCTGCCGAAGACGCCTAGCAGCGAACTGGTATTTTCGTGGTACGAGGCCTGGCTTCATGACGTCGTTCCTGTTCGCATCGACGCCGTGGGAGCTAAGACATGGCTACACAAAACGCCTTTTGCCGCCGTCGCAGCGAGGCAGCACCGAACTCCTTGGATATCGCCCGCGACACGTTCACCTTGTTGGTGACGGGGCCGCAGCCACTCTCCCTGAACGGCAGGTTGTTCACCGGCCTCCCGGACGAAGAAATCCCGCTGGACGAGGTCCGCGACCGGCTGCTGGCGCGGCGGTGCCCGCAGGCGACGCGGGATGCGGTCTGGGCGCACCTGGTGTTGCGCTCCCGGACCGAAGGGGCGACCTGGACCGTCGCCGCGGTCGGCGTCGCACTGCCCGCGCTGACGTCCGTCGCGGCCATCCTGTCCAACCGGTTCGCCGGCGATCCGGCCGACGTTCACGCCGAGGTCCTGCGTGGCTTCCTCGCGGCGTTGTCGACCATCGATCTGCGTCCGCCGCGGATCATGTTGCGGCTGCGGTGGGCCGCGTACCGGTCCGGCTATGACGCGCTCGCCGAGGCGTTGGCGAGTCCGACTCCGGTCGCGCCGGGATTCCGATCGACGCCGCCGCACGCGCCGTGGGGTCACCCGGACCTCGTCCTCGCCCGTGCCGTCGCGGACGGAGTCCTGACCGAGCCCGAGGCCGCGCTGATCGGTGCGACCCGGTTGGAAGAGGTGTCGGTCGCGGAGTGGGCCGCGCGGCACCAGGCCGGCGAGTGGGCGGTCTACAAGGCACGCAAACGCGCTGAGCTCCGGCTCGCTGCGTACTTGCGCGAAGGCGCCGTCGAGATCGATCCGACCGACCCCTTGGTCGACCAGGTGGCTACCGCGGTGGCCCTGGCCTCGCGCGCTCACGAGATGCCCCAGTCGTCACCTTCCGTGTTCACCGCAGACGGCGACGCGAAGCGGAAAGTTCGGGGCCGCGTGTCCAAAACGGACGCGGATTCCGGAGTTCAGGGCTGCGGGACGAACCCGCGCTCCGCCCGAACTTCGGAGGTGACCCAATGCGCGTGATCGATGCCGAGAGCGGGCTGCGTAGTGCTCGTCTCGACGGCGACCCGCAGTCGCCGGACCAGAGCGCCGATGCGAGTTCGACGCCGTCCAGTGCTCCGATCATTAAGCCAGGCGACTCGATTCCGGCTCGCCGCCGACGGTGGCCGCACGTGGTGCTGGTGGTCGAGCTGTCGGCCATCGCGTTGCTGGCCTCGGCGTCGGCGGGACACGCCGACACGATGGTCGTCGCCCTCGCCGGGTCGGTCACCGACGTCCTGAACAACGTACGCAACTGGATCATGGGCATCCTGGCCGGCCTCGCCACGGTGTTCCTGTCCATCGGCGGCGTCCGCTACGTGATGGGCGGCGGCGACCCCGGCGAGGTCGAGAAGGCCAAGACGGCTTTCAAGTCCGCGGGGTGGGGCTACGGCTTGGCGGCGCTCGCGCCCCTGGTCGTGGAGATCCTCAAAGGGATCGTGGGGGCCTGACCGATGGCCGTCAGCACCCTGCCCACGGTTCGCCCGTACCGCCGGTCCGGCAACCAGCCCGAGACCGCTGCCGCGGCGGATCGACCGATGCTCGCCCCCGTCAGCGACGCCGGCCAGCAGGCCTCCATCCGACGGCGGCGCCGGCGAGCGGGCTTGCTGCTGGTGCTGACCGTCGTGCTCGTGGCCGGCGTCCTCGCGGTCAACGCGTGGGCCTCGCCGACCGCGCCACGGCAGCCGCCGGCGGCCCCGCCTCTGCCTCCTCCGACCGCGCTGCCCACGCCCACGACGTGCAGCTTCCCCGGCCAGCTCGGCTGCACCTCGCCGACGCCGACCACAACGCCGAGCAAGCCGTGCACGGGCGAGGACTGCATTCCGCAGCCGACACCGCCGGCGCCGAGCACGAACCCGCAGCAGCCGGCCACCGGCGGCGGCGGTGACAGCGACTCGGACTGCGGCATCACCGACGTCGGCGCGTGCATCACCGAGGCCATCAACTCGGCGTTCCGCAGTGTCGTCGACGACGCGCTGGATCCGATCCTCGAGCTGATCGGCCACACCGCGCTGTCCACGCCGACGATCAGCGACCTACCCGGCATCGGCGAGCTCTGGAACAGCTCCTGGGAGATCGTGATCGCCGCCTACGGACTGCTCATCCTGCTCGGCGGCATCCTGCTGATGGGCCACGAGACCGTCCAGACGCGCTACTCGATCAAGGAGATCGGGCCCCGCATCCCGATCGCGTTCATCGCCTCGGCGCTCTCGCTCTTCTTCGCCGACAAGCTCATCCGGCTGGCCAACGGCCTAACCCTGGGTGTCCTCGGCGACGGAGTCAACGCGCCCTCGCTTGGCAACACCTTGCAGGAGGCCGTCCAAGGCATCCAGACCGGCGGGCTTTTCATCATCTTGGTCGCGCTCGTGCTGGTGGTGCTCGGCCTCGGTCTCTTGGTCGTCTACGTCGTCCGGATCGTCATCACCCTCGTCCTGATCATCAGCGCGCCGTTCTTCTTGATGTGCCACGGACTGCCCCACACCGAGCCGCTGGCGCACTGGTGGTGGAAGGCGATCACCGTGACGACAGGCGTTCAGTTCGCCCAGGCGCTGGTGCTGATCACCGCGGTACGGACGTTCCTGTCCGGCGGCGTGCACCTGTTCGGCTCGACGCTGTCCGCGCTCGGCACGCTGATCGCCGCGATCGCCTTGTTCTACGTCTTGTTCAAGATTCCGTTCTGGATGCTGAAGGCGGTCAAGGTCGGCTCCGGCCGCTCGTTCCTCGGCGGGTTGGCTCGCGCGTACATCGCGGCAAAAACCTTCGGAATGGTCGCCGGTAAGACCGGTGCGTTCGGCAAGGCCGGCGTCGCCGGTGCGACGAAGAACGCCGGTCGCGGCGGCGGCGCGGCGGCCGAGCCTCCGTGGCCGGCGCAGCCCCGTTTTGCGCCCACCCCCGAAGTGATCAACCGGCGGCTCAAGGCGGCCCACGACGCCGAGCGTGCCCGCGCGTCCCAGCGGCCGTCGGTGCCCTCGCAAGCGCCGCAGTTCCTGCAGCCCTCGCCCCAAGACAGCACCCACGACCCGGCCGTGATCCCGGCGAACCAGGGACCGACCATGCCCGAATTCAGTTCCGCGCCGACGCCTGTCTCGCCCACGCCACAACGAAGGCCACGGTCGGCGACTCCGCATTTTCAAGCCGCCGGCGGCCCGCGTCGACGTGGCGCCACATCGCCATCGGCTCGCCCGATCCGCACGGCATCGGTGCCGCCGCAGCTGCAGTTCCGTCCGGCGACGCCGGCCGCCCCACAACCGCTCCTAGCCAAACCGACGTCCGCACCTGCCGCGCCGACGTTCCGGCAGGCGACGCCGGAGCCCCGCCTCGGTGATGCCCATCGGCGCACCCAGTCCGTTCCGCCGCCGATGTTCCGCGCGCCGAAACCAGCTCCAGGAGGTGAAGCGTAATGAGCCAGCCCGTCCGGATTCCCGCCGACGTCGACCGCGAAGACCGGGTGATCGGTCCGCTCACCGCTCGGCAGCTGCTCATCTTGACCGTCACCGGAATCGTGCTGTACGGGACGTACACGGTCACTCGCGCGTTCCTCCCCCTGGCGGTGTTCCTGATCGTCGCCATACCGATCGGCGTGACCGCCGCGTTCCTCGCATTGGGTCAGCGCGACGGCATCTCCCTCGACCGGCTCGTGCTGGCGGCGCTGTGCCAGCGGATGAGCCCGCAGCACCGGGTTGCCGCGCCGGAGGGCGTCCGGCCCGCGCCCGAGTGGATCGGGCAGACCGCGAGCACGACGAGTTCTTCGGCGTCGGCGGTCTCACCGGCCGCGCTGCGGCTCCCCGCCGAAGGGATCACCGACGCCGGCGTCATCGATCTCGGCAAGGACGGCGCCGCCGTGGTCGCGGTCTGCTCCACGATCAACTTCGGGCTGCGCACGCCTGCCGAGCAGGAGGCGCTCGTCACCTCCTTCGGCCGGTACCTGCACTCGCTGACCGCGCCGGTCCAGGTGCTCGTCCGGGCGGAACGGCTGGACCTGTCGGGGCAGATCGCGGAACTCCGCGAGCAAGCCGGCGGCCTGCCGCATCCCGCGCTGGAACGGGCTGCGCGTGAGCACGCCGAGTACCTCGACCAGCTTGGCCGTGCCACCGACCTGCTGCGGCGCCAGGTTCTGCTGATCCTGCGAGAGCCGCTGCGGACCAGCGGCCCGACCGACGGGCTCGGTGGTGCCTCGCCGCTGGCCGCGTTGTCAGCGCGGCGCAGGGCTGCGAGGCAGGCTGCGTCGATCGACGACGCAGCCCGACGTGCCGCCGAAGCGCGCTTGGTGCGTCGGCTGGGTGAGGCGGTGGAACTGCTCTCGCCGTCCGGGATCGTGGTCACCCCGCTGGATGCCGGTCAGGCCACGGCGGTCCTGGCCGCGGCGTGCAATCCCGACAGCTTGATCCCGCCGAACTCCGATCTCGCCGGTTCGGACGAGGTCATCACCACCGCCCCGGACGAGAGCTGGAACGACACCGCGTTCGGTCGCATTGCGTTCGCCACTGAAGACGCGTTCGGCGCTGCCGAGCCCGGGTGGGAGGACGACGAAGACCCCGACGACTACGACGACGCCGCGAGGAGAGACCACCGATGAAGGCGAGGATCAAGCACCGCAACTCCGCAGACAGGCAGGCGCCCGTCGGGCAGGCCGGCGCGTTCACCCCGGACGCCATCTCCGTGCGTCCCCGAGCGCTCGAAGTCGGAGGCGAATGGGTCGCGTCGTTCGGCGTCACCGGCTACCCGCGCGAGGTTCACCCGGGCTGGCTGCAGCCCCTGTTGACTTATCCCGGACGAGTCGACGTCTCGCTGCACATCGAGCCGATCGATCCCGTCACCGCGGCCAACCGGCTGAAGAAGCAGCTGTCGAAGCTGGAGTCCGGTCGCCGGCACACCAGCGACAAGGGACGGCTGATCGACCCCCAGGTCGAAGCAGCCACCGAGGACGCCTACGACCTGTCCGCGCGAGTCGCCCGCGGCGAGGGCAAGCTCTACCGGCTCGGGCTCTACCTCACCGTGCACGCCGCGACCGAGGAGACGCTCGGCGACGAGGTCGCTGCAATCCGGTCGCTGGCGGCATCGCTCCTGTTGGACTGCAAGCCCACCACCTATCGGAGCTTGCAGGGCTGGATCACCAGCCTGCCGATGGGCTTGGACCTGGTGGGGATGCGCCGCACCTTCGACACCAGTGCGCTGTCCGCGGCGTTTCCGTTCACCTCACCGGACCTGCCGCCGCCGGACCCGACCTCGGTCGGCGCACCGAGCGGCGTGCTCTACGGCTTCAACGTCGGCAGCCAGGGGTTGGTGCACCACGACCGGTTCGCGCTCGACAACCACAACAGCGTGATCCTCGGCCGGTCCGGCGCCGGCAAGTCGTACCTGGTGAAGCTCGAACTCCTGCGCAGCCTGTACCGGGGGATCGAGATCCACGTCATCGATCCGGAAGACGAGTACGCCAGGCTGGCCGCCGCAGTCGGCGGCACCTACGTCCACCTCGGCGCCGAACAAGTCCGACTAAACCCGATGGACTTGCCGATCCACACCCGGCCGGACGGACGCCGGACAGCTCCCCGCGACGCACTCATCCGGCGAAGCCTGTTCCTGCACACCGTCATCTCGGTGCTGCTGGGCAGCGAGCTCGCCACGACCGAACGGGCCGCGCTGGACCGGGCGATCACCGCGACCTACCAGCGCGCTGGCATCACGTCGGATCCACGAACCTGGACCCGACCGGCACCGCTGCTCGCCGACCTCGCCGAGGTCCTCACCGAGGCCGGCGATCCCGCCGGGGCCCACCTCGCGGCGCGCCTCGCCCCGTACATCACGGGCGCGTTCTCCGGGCTGTTCGCCGGTCCGACCACCACGCGGCCCGAGGGCCATCTGGTGGTGTTCTCGCTGCGGGATCTCGCCGACGAGCTCAAGCCGATCGGCACGCTGCTGACGCTCGACGCGGTCTGGCGGCAGGTCTCCAACCCGGCCATCCGCAAGCCTCGGCTGGTCGTGGTCGACGAGGCGTGGTTGCTGATGAAAGAACCCGCTGGTGCGGCGTTCTTGTTCCGGATGGCCAAGGCCAGCCGGAAGCACTGGGCCGGCTTGACTGTGGCCACCCAGGACACCGCGGATGTCCTGGGCTCGGACTTGGGAAAGGCTGTCGTCGCGAACGCGGCGACCCAGATCCTGCTGAGACAAGCCTCCCAAGCAATCGACGAAATAACCCGTGTTTTCGACCTCTCCATGGGTGAACGGCAGTTTCTGCTGTCCGCAGACCGCGGCCAAGGTCTGCTCAGCACCGGCACGCAGCGAGTGGCGTTCCAGTCCATCGCCTCACCGGCCGAGCATCAGCTGGTGACGTCCAATCCCGCCGAAATCGCCGGGTACGCCGAAACCTCATTGGAAGTCGAACCCACCTTCGTCGAACTCGACGCCGCCTGACATTTCGCATTGCACCGAGGGGATATCCATGTCTACTTCAGCGGCTCGCCGTCCTGCCCGGTTGCTGACGCAGAACAGTGAGATGCGCCAGATCGGTGTCTGGAACTGGTCGCTGCCGGCCTGGGCCGGGCGACTGGCCGACGGCCGCACCTACAACACCTGCCCGAGCGCCGGGGTCTGCGCGCAAGCGTGCTACGCCAGTAGTCCGCGCGGGCCGAGCCCGGCACCTGCCCCGCATCACTCATCTGCCTTGTCGATCAGCTGGTATTTCTGTCAGGCGCGCATCGTGTATGTCGCAGCGAGGCGGTCTTGTAACTTGGCGTGACGGAACTGATACACCGCCCCGGCTTCGCGGAGTATTCCGACTCGGTGAGCGTCGTCGAGAAACGTCAGTAACCGCAGGCTTGGGCATCCTTTCGCGCGCAGTACCACAATGGCCACGAGGTACTTTCCGCTCGATTGACCGAGGCCAAAGGCGAAGCCAGCCGCGAGCCCGAACACAAACCCGAGTCCGACCAAGGCCGCCAGCTCGAACTCGAATACGAATCCGAGCCCGAACACTAGCCCGACAAACGCGAACCCGACACCGAACACCAGCGAATACAAATACAACAATTTAGTGTCACGGCGAAAGGTGACAGTGGGGGTCTGCGGACCGTCGTTTACCAACGGAGTCTTTGCCCATAAAACGAACCCGAACGCGAGCCCGAATATGAGCCCGAACGCGAGCCCGCCTACCAACCCAGCCGCAAGACCGTCAACGAGCCCAGAATCGAACCCGACTATGAGCCCAAACAGGAACCCGACCACGAGCCCGAACAGGAGCCCTGCCCGGATGCTGGACCAAAGTGTAAGCTTTCGCCACAGTAAGCGCATCCGACCTCGAAGTCGCAGATCGGCGTACGCCGGTTCCGTGATCGACGATCGACCCAAGATAGCGAATGCAACCCCTCCCACAAGTACGAACGCAGGCCCAAACGTAAATCCAAATGCAGAGCCGAGCACAAGTCCGAAGCTGAACATAAACGCACACATGAGCGCGAGCCCGATTCCGAGCGCAATGACCGCTTTGATTGGCCGGGGTACGGCGAGGCTGAGTTGCCACCAGGCCAGATCGCGGCTGTTGATCATATTCAGATGGTGGGCAAGGAAGGCGAGCCAGGTCTTAGCGTCGGATGGTTCCCAGGTGTGCCGGGGCACGAACGGGTGCTCATCATCGGTGTCCGGCCGGGGTGGGTTGGCTGTGATGAGTGCTTCAACTAGGTGGTCGAGCAGGTGCTCGGTGAGCGCATCGGCGGTGGCAAAGCGGCTGGTGTCGCATAGGGCGGCGGGGTCGGCGCGGGGTTCGACGTAGACCTTGCGGAGCAGCCACAGCGTCAGCGGGCTAGATAACGCTTGGCTGATCGGACTGTGCTCATGGACTCTGAGAGCCGTCAACAGCTCAGCCCAGCCGCTGGTGACCGTTGGTGGGAGGTTGCGTTCCAGGTAGGCGGCGGCGTCGGCCGCCTTCAGCTGGTTCGGTTCGATGACAGCTGCGCTGGTGAGGCCGCGGCGACCTTGGTCAGCGAGGGCTGTTTCGTATTCGGCCGTGCGGCAGGTGAGGATGAGCGGGTCTGCGGCCGCTGCGTTGAGTTGGTCGAGGATCGCGGGGCGTGCTTGTTCGGGTAGCTCGTCCAAGCCGTCCAGGATCGGCAGGATCCGCCGCTGGTTCACCAGGGCTCGGGGTGCGTCTGGGCCGAAGTCGGGAGCGCGCAATGCCGGGTAGTCCTCGGTGAGCCGCCTCGCTACCCATGTATGGAGAGATTCGGCGCTGGGATCCCAACCGGACATCGAAAAGAACACGGGGACTGGCTCCTCACCATGGGGATACATGAGGAGTTCGCGGAGCAGCAAAACGGCCAGCGTGGTCTTGCCCATGCCGGGATCACCCAGAATCACCAGCCGGCGCCTCGGGAGCTTGCGGAACTCCGATGCCATCTCGCTGATGCGATCGGTACGGCCTTCGAACCGACGAGTGCCTTGGCCAATCAAGTACCTGAGCAGTTTCGGGCGAGCGACCTGTTCGACGTCACCATTGACATCGAGTTCCGTGAGCCGCCATCGCACCGCGAGCGGGGCAGGATCGTCCAGCTGTCGAACGACAATTTCTGTCCGCCACTGGGCCAACACCAGGTCGCACAGTTGCCGCTGAGCCGCACTAACCTGCGCCGGAGACGACGCCACCTGCGGCCTATGCGGCGATCGACGCGCCCAGTAGATTAATCCCAATATGAGAGGCGTCAATCCGACGATCAGGCCACCGACCTTGGCCACCGAGTCCAGCCCCGTCGGGGAACCCAACGCCAAGATGGTCGCCGCCGCCCCGGCCGCGAGCACTACGAGCGTAACAGCCCACCGCTTCCACCTTGCCACACTCTGCATCCTCCCGCAGCGTATGGCGACTTGCCTAGTCGACGGCGCCTTCAGACCAATCCACGAGGAGCTCATTCGGCCTTCGCCACGACCCCGCCATCCTCGGTCAGCGAAGGCACAGCCGAGCTGGCGCGGCCCGTAAACATAAACGCGCACACGTACACGAGTGCCGGCGAGTGGCAAGCGGCGCTGCGCGGCGTCGTATGGCTCCCAGGTGTGCCAGGTCTATTCCGCAACATCCAATATCCGTGGTTACCAGTAGCACGGCACGTACACCTGGTCCGTCGTCCGTGCCAAGCACTAGGCGAACCTGAGGTACGTCCTCGACGAACTGACGGCTGGCGAACCGCGATAGTCGACGAACTCGGCGCGGCCAAGTTCCGCGGTGGATGGATCAGGATTCACGACAGCGGCGACTTCTTCTCCGACGACTACCTGCTGGCATGGCTGGACATCTGCGGGACTCGCCCGGGCACGAATTTCTACGCGTACACCAAAGAGGTTTCTCGATTCCGGTCCCTCGTCGAGCCTGATCCGCCGCCGAACTTCCTGTGGGTCTACTCGTACGGCGGCAAGCAGGACGCCGCGCTGAACCCGGCAGTTGACCGCGTTGCCGATGTGTTCCCGAACGAAGCGGCGATCGTCGAGGCGGGGTGGGCCTCGCAGGAAGCCAGCGACCTCCTCGCGGTCCTCGGCCCTCAGCTGGTCGGCGTGCCGGCGAACCGCATTCCGAGCTACCTCAAGCGCCTGGCTGGACGCCGGTTCTCCGAATGGCAGGCGGAAGTCGACGCCGCACATTCCGCTCGCCGCACGCGCCTGCGGCTGGTCGTCGACAACACCCGTTCCGGTGCGCCCCAGTCTCGCGCCGCGGAGACCCGGCCTGAGCAAGGCGGCGAGCCGCGAGCTGCCTGATTCGGCGCTCCAACTTACGTTCGGAGGTCTTGATGTCCTGGCCGTTCGCCCTGTCCACCTCTCTCGCCTCACCTGTCGGCGACTACCTGCGCGACCCGCTCGGTGCGTTTCAGACCGTGCTGGCGCACCTCCGCGATCTCTTCTTCACCTGGGGTCCGATCGCCGGGCCGGTACTGGCGGTCGTGACGACAACCGCGGTGATCGCCCGGCGCCGCTGGCACCGTCGCTTCCACGAGAGCCTGGTCACCGACGCCCGGTTGGTCACCGTGCTGGCGCCGCCGACCGTCGACCCAACCGGCGCGATCACCGTGTGGTCCAACCTGGTCGGCCTGCTGCGGCCAGGCTGGCGGCGGCGCTTCGGCGGGCAACCGCACCTGGCTTTCGAGTTGACGTTCACCGACGATGGCGTGCAGATCCGCTTGTGGGTGCCTGGGCTGGTGCCGCCGGGCATGGTCGAGCGCGCCATCGAGGCGGCCTGGCCCGGCGCGCACACCCGCACGACGCCGGCCAAGCCCCCGATCCCCACCGCCGCGGCGGCGGGCCGGCAAATCGAAGCGGTCGGCGGCGAGCTGCGGCTGGCCCGCTCGGAAGCACTCCCCATCCGCACCGAGCACCCCGCCGACCCGATCCGGGCCCTGCTCGGCGCCCCGGTCGGGCTCGGTCCCCACGAACGGGTCTGCGTGCAGATCCTCGCCCGTCCTGTCGCCGGGCACCGAGTGACCAAGGCACGGCGCGCGGCGCGGCGGGTGCACGCGGGCAGCTCGGTCAACCTGGTCGGTCGGCTGCTGGACGTCGTCACGCCGGGCAAGACCGCGAAGCCGTCGTCCAGCACGCGAACGCCGGGACTGGATCGGCAGACCAGCCTGGAATTCGCCGCGCAGGACCGTGCCGTCGTGGAGAAGCTGCGGCAGAACCAGTTCGAGACCCGCATCCGATACGCGGTCACCACCACGGTCCCCGAGCACGCGACCACCGCCGAAATCCAGGCGGTCCGGGAGGTGCTGCGGGGACGCGGCCACGCGATCGCCTCGGCGTTCGCCGCCTTCTCCGAGCACAACTACTTCCGCCGGGTCCGGCTCCGCCGCGCCCCCGTCCAGGTACTGGCCGAACGCCGGTTCGGCAAGGGCGACCTGCTCTCGATCCCGGAGCTGGCCGCGCTCGCACACCTGCCGATCGACGAAGCCACGCCCGGCCTCCAGCGCGCCGGCGCGAAAGCCGTACCGCCGCCGCCCGGCATCCCCACGACCGGTGACTTGATCAAGCCTCTCGGCTTGTCGGACTCCGGGCACTCCCGGCCGGTCGGCCTGCACGTCGCCGACGCGCGGCATCACCTGCACATCCTCGGCGCGACCGGATCCGGCAAGTCGGAGCTGATGGCCCGCCTGATCCTCAACGACGCGGAGGCCGGCCGCGGCGTGGTCGTCGTCGACCCGAAGGGCGACCTCGTGTCGGACCTGCTGATGCGCATCCCCGAGGAGCTCGGTGAGAAGGTCGTGCTCTTCGACGCCGACTCCCGCGCCCGGCCACCGGTGCTCAACCCCCTGGAGGGCGTGGACAAGGCCCGCGCGGTCGACAACCTCGTCAGCATCTTCTCCCGGATCTACACCTCCTCGTGGGGCCCGCGCACCGATGACATCCTGCGCGCCGGACTGCTCACCCTGACCGCGATGCCCGGCACGCCGACCCTGGCCGACCTGCCGAAGCTCCTCGCGGTCCCGGCGTTCCGGCAGCGGGCCTGCGACCAGATCGACGATGAGGTGCTGCGCGGGTTCTGGTCCTGGTACGACGCTCTGTCCGAAGCGAGCCGGGCGCAGGTCATCGCGCCGTTGATGAACAAGGTCCGCGGCTTCCTGCTGCGTCCGTTCGTCCGCGCGGCGATCGCCGGCGGGAAGTCCACGGTGGACATGGACGAGGTGCTCAACACCGGCGGTATCTGCCTGGTTCGGATCGCCCGCGACGCGCTGGGGATGGAAACGGCGCGGCTGGTCGGCTCGATCGTTGTCGCCCGGACCTGGCAAGCCGCCACCCGCCGGGCCCGCGTCCCGCAGCGTCAGCGGCGCGACTGCGGGCTCTACGTCGACGAGTGCCACAACTTCCTGAACCTGGCGTACCCGCTGGAAGACATGCTCGCCGAGGCTCGCGGATATCGCCTGTCGATGACCTTGGCCCACCAGTACCTCGGCCAGCTCCCGAAGGAACTCGAAGAGGGCATCAGCACGAACGCCCGATCGAAGATCTTCTTCAACGCGTCCCCTGAGGATGCGAAGCGTCTGGCACGCCACACCATGCCGCGGCTGAGTGAGCATGACCTGTCCAACCTGGGCGCCTTCCACGTCGCCGCCCGCCTGGTCCTCGGCGGCGAGGAAGCACCGCCGTTCACCGCGGTGACCGAAAAGCTGCGGCCCGCGGTCCCCGGCCGTGCCAGGGCGATCCGCAAAGCAGCCCGGATCAACACCCGGCCACCAGTCGCCGAGATCGAGCCCATCACGCCCGGAGCCGCAGCGCCCACCGCCGATCCCCGCCGCGCCGCCTAAAACCGGAGGTCCTCCGATGATTTCGAACCCCACTCCTCAGCGGGCGTTGCGCGGGCACATGCCCCAGCGCCCCACGCCGCGAGCTGCTACCACCGGCGAGCACCACGCCCAGCTCGCCGGGCGGCTGACCCACCGCGACCGGTGGCTGGCCCGGATGCTGTACGAGCACAAGGTCTTCACGAGCCAGCAGATCGTCGAGCTCTGCTACCCGAGCATGCGCGCGGCCAACCACCGGCTACTTGACCTGTTCAAGTGGCGGGTCGTCGACCGGTTCCAGCCGTTCGTCACGACCGGCACCGCCCCGATGCACTACGTGCTCGACATCGCCGGCGCGGTCGCCCTCGCCTACGAGGACGGGCTTGACCCCAAGTCGATCGGCTACCGACACGAAGACGCGATCGGGATCGCGCACTCCCTGCGTCTGGCCCACACGGTCGGCGTCAACGGCTTCTTCACCGCCCTGGTCGCGCTGGGCCGATGTCCCGGGGCTCGAAGGTCGCGGACCGCGTGGTGGTCCGAACTCCGGTGCGGACGCCTGTTCGGTGACATGGTGGGTCCCGACGCCTACGGCCGGTGGCGCGAAGACGACCATCAGCTCGAATTCTTCCTCGAGTTCGACTTCGGCACCGAGGACCTCGGCAAGCTCAGCCGCAAGCTCCACGGCTACGAGAAGCCCAGTCGTGTCCAACTCGCTTGTTCCACGCGTCCGCGGTGGTGACCTCGATGCCGGTCAGGCTGGCGAGCACGGCCGCCGGCAGCTCGGCGGTGAGCGCGAGCCGCGCGGTATTGCGCGCGGAGAGGACGGGGATGTCGTGCTCGCGCAGGTGGCGGTCTAGCGTGGCGGGCAAGGCTGGACGGTGAGCGGCCGTACCGGGGCAGAGCAAAGGTGATACGCCCGACAGCCGGCTGAGCGCGCGTGTTCGCTCGTGGGCTGTGTGGCCAGCCGCGTCAAGAGCCTGCCCAGCTTTGGTGGGATCGCCAGGAGGTGTCCGTCGACATGCAGCGATACCGCGCCACCCTCGATGCGGACGTGATCCCGGCGGAGCTGTACGATCTTGGTGATCGACAGGCCGAACAGCAGAGTCAGTGCACCGGCAACCCGCACGTGTAGTGGCAGAGCCTCGTCGTTGAGGCAACGCGGAGCAGCGGCGACAAGATCCCGCCTTGCGGTGTCCCGGTCAGTGCCTCCTCCCGACGCCCGAGTTTAGTCAGAACCGCGGATTTCAGGAACGACTTCACCAGCGCACACACTCGCCCAGATTGTCTCCGGACGGAGGTGTAGCGGGTGGCGCGTGGGCCGCGACTTTAGCGTCATGGAGATTGAGCTACCTGACGCGGTGGCGTCAGTGCGGGACGAGTTGTTGGCTGCGGCAGCCAAAGGCGCTGGCAGCGAGGTCGAGTTCGTCGTCGGGCCGATCGCCCGCCACAAGTGCTACTGCGCCAGCAACGACCGGTCAAATTCAGGAACGTCAAGTTCCCGCCGAGCGGCCTCGAGGAACGGATGGCGGCGTTCACCCATGAACTCCCAAACGTTCTGCCCTTCCGGCATTTCTCCATAAACGGCGTCATGCAGCCGCGATGCGTAATCGAGGGCCGCCTGCCGCAAGCGCGGCGTTCCAACGATGTCGATGCACTTCTGAAGAAACCACATTCGGTGAGTGAGAAGTTCAGGCCCGTCGTCGAGATTTCCGTACATATGCCGGCATTCCGCCAGACGCTCCACCGATTGGACCGCGTCCAGGAACTCGCGAATTGCCTCCTTACGCTCCCATCGCAGGTCGGCGACGCGTTTGGCTGTAGCCTGCTGTTTGGTCGTCCGCGTGACCAAATACTGCACGGCGATCGAACCACCGACACCAAGCGTGACTCCAATCAGGGGGAGAATGGCTGGGTTGACAGCTGACCAGTTCACGATGTCCGTCCCTAGAAGGGGTGGTGGCAGAGACCTTCAGCTGCACGAACTGTCACTATTCGTGAGTTCGACAGCCCACGACCCGCCGCGGCGAGTATCCGATGCGATCCCTTCGGTACTGCCCGGCTGGCGCACGAGCATCATCTGGGGCCACAGGCGGATCATGCATCCGCATCGCCCGCGGGCAACTCGTAGCCCGGCACTGTCTTGCCGTAGCGCAGGAGGATGCGGGCGAACTGCGCGTATGCCGATGGGTGGTAGCGCTTGGACCTCGGGTTGTTGTTGATATACGTGTGGAAGCCGTCCTTGACATCCGGGTCATCAGTAGTCAGGTGGATGGTGCCGTCGTCGGCTGCCCAGAGGTTCAGACTGTCGATTTTGACGGACCGAATGCCCTCTCGCGTCTGCGCCACTCGTCTCCCTCTCTCTCCACATACGAGCAGCCGCGATGGCTCCGACAGCTTCGTCCACCGTCACCAACGTGGGGATGGCGACACTGCAAACGTCGGTCCGCCAGACCGATAGCAGCGCGGCCAGCAGGACCTCGGAGCTCATGGTGGTGCCCTTACTCGCGGGTACTCGTCTCGGTAAGTCGGCTGCCAACAACAAGGCGTTACGCGAGGGGATCACGGCTCGGGTCGCTCGCGCGGTTAACAATAGTCACAGATTACCCAGCCGACGGGAGTTGTTGACGTTGCAGCAGTTCCCGCGCCGCGGGAACGCGCAAGTTCAACCCCGCCAGCTTCCAGCCCAGGCCACAAGGTGGTCGGACAGTCCGCCGCGCTGACCGGCCGCGACGATATCGGCCCGGCCCAGTACACCTCACGGGTACTCGGCGGCGGACGTCGGCAAGATCGAATCCACGTCCCATCATCGCGAGCACTTCACTCGTGAAGCGCGAACGGCCGTAACGACCGCCGCACGGGAGGCGACTTCTGAGCATGACCAGCGCGCCGTATGGCTGACCTTCATCACGGCCGGGATCTCGCTGCTGTCCTTGGCCATCTCTGCAGGGACATACCGGCGAGCTGGCCCACGCGTGAAAGCTGTCGCAAAGACTCTCGGCGCTCTTACGGTCTTTGTGTACAGATTCCTTTTTAAGAAGGCCTCGGCGAAGTCCGCAGAAGAGACTTAGGTGGCCCGCAGTCACCTGCGGATCACCGCCGTGGTTCGGCCGTGGGTGGCCCGTCCCGCTGGGGAAGCACGGCACTAGGACGACAGCCAGACGCGCAGCGACCGCCGGCGAAAACAGCACGCGCGCAGCGTTCTGAGTCTGGTTGACTGTCCGGCTGGGACCCACAGCGACGAGAGCCCGGCTGTATACCGGCATGACCCGAATCAGGTGCCCACTCTGGCGCGCCCAGTCGACAAAGCCTGCCACGACACGGCGGGCATCCACGACATCACCAGCCGTGTCAGGTCGCTCGCGCCGCAGCTCGGCGACCGAGGAAAACGACCTTGCCTGGCATCACTCGACACCATCCGACATGGGCAGATGGGACTCTTAACCAGCGGGTTACAGTTCCTCTGCTAGTGTCCTGCGCCTGAAGTCCGCTATCTATTTGTAGGATGCGGTGATGGCGGGTCGTGGACGGTCCAAGGTTGAGCTGGTTCTCAGCGATGA
>NZ_JBHVXZ010000029.1:0-79985 GCF_042881395.1 Amycolatopsis sp. NPDC058278
CGTCTATGTGGGGGTACCGGGCATCAGCCGTGAGCGGGGACGGATCTCGCGTGATCGAAGCCGTAACTCGCGTGATTGGGGCCGTGACTCGCGTGATCGGGGCCGGAACTCGCCTGGTCGGCCGTTCGGGCGTGCCCGCATCTTGCGAACGGAGACTTTCCTACCGATCCGGGTACGACTGGACCGTTGGTGCGGTCGGTCGATGGACATCGCCGGATTCGGTGAGTAGCTTCCCGATATCGGCGCCTCTGAGTGGACTTCTGACGTCCTGACCGGCGCCCGCTACTTCTGGGAGGCTGGTCGTGACGACCCGAAATCGGAGGTTCCATGCGCTCGCCCTGCCCGTCGCGGGGGTGCTCGCCTTCACCGGTGTGGGTGTCGCGACCGCGGCGAGCGCACCGGCGGTGAGCGCGGACGCGCAGGCCGAGGCCGCGGCGACCCAGGCGTTGCGCGGGCTGACGCTCGAGCAGAAGGTCGGGCAGCTGTTCGTCACCTGGGTGAACGGCAAGGCCGCCGACGAGGTCAACCCGAAGAACCAGACCGACTTCGGCGTCGACACCCCCGCGCAGGTCATCCAGAAGTACCACCTCGGCGGGGTCATCTACTTCGACAACGCCACGCGCGACAACTTCGACGACCCCGTGCAGGTCGCGAAGCTGTCCAACGGCCTCCAGAAAGCCGCCGTCTCGAGCGGGGCGCACATCCCGCTGCAGATCGCCGCCGACCAGGAGGGCGGCACGGTCACGCGGATGGGCGCGCCGGCCACCGAGTTCCCGAACGCCATGGCCATCTCCGCCGGACGGGACACGAACCGCGCGACGCAGGCGGCGACCATCCTCGGCCACGAACTGCGGGCCGTCGGGATCAACCAGGACTTCGCCCCCGACTCCGACGTCAACTCCAACCCCGTCAACCCGGTCATCGGTGTGCGGTCCTTCTCCGGGCAGCCCGGCTTGGCCAGCGACTTCGTCACCGCCGAGGTCAAGGGCTACCAGGACTCCGGCTTCCCGACGAAGACCGTGGCCGCGACGGCCAAGCACTTCCCCGGGCACGGTGCCGCGCCGACCGACAGCCACACCGGGCTGCCGCGGATCGACAGCACCGAGGCGCAGTGGCGGGCCACCGACGTGCCGCCGTTCAAGGCCGCGATCGCGGCCGGCGTCGACTCGATCATGAGCGCGCACATCCAGTTCCCCAGCCTCGACCCCTCGCTCGAACCCGCGACGCTGTCGCAGCCGATCATCACCGGCCGGCTGCGCAACGAGCTCGGCTACCACGGCGTCGTGATCACCGACTCCCTCGAGATGGAGGGCGTGCGCAAGCTGCACAGCGACGCCGAGATCCCGGTGCTCGCGCTCAAGGCGGGCGTCGACCAGCTGCTCATGCCGGTGCACCTCGAGCTCGCCATCAACTCGGTCATGGCCGCCGTC
Organism: Amycolatopsis sp. NPDC058278; assembly: GCF_042881395.1. Taxonomy (NCBI): domain Bacteria; kingdom Bacillati; phylum Actinomycetota; class Actinomycetes; order Pseudonocardiales; family Pseudonocardiaceae; genus Amycolatopsis; species Amycolatopsis sp. NPDC058278. The sequence continues at coordinate 1,431 of NZ_JBHVXZ010000029.1, forward strand.
AAGTCCGGTGACATCCCGATGCGGCGGATCGACCAGAGCGTGCTGCGCGTGCTCAAACTCAAGTTCCTGCGCGGCATCCTCTTCTCGCCGTTCGTCGACACCGGCCGGGTGATGAAGACCGTCGGCGTCCCGTCGAGCCTCAAGACCGCGCAGGACATCGCCGACCGCGGCATCACGGCCATCGCGAACGACGCCGGTCTCCTGCCCCTGAAGCAGAAGCCCGCGACCACGCTCGTCACCGGCTGGGGCGTCTCCACGACAGCGACCCTCGCGCAGAAGCTGACCGCCCACGGCACGGCCGCGACGGCCTACCAGACCGGTCAGGTCCCGACGGACGCCCAGGTCGCGCAGGCCGTCGCCAAGGCCCAGAACGCCGATCTCGTCGTCGTGCTGACCAACAACATCGCCACCTACCCGCTGCAGACCAAGCTGCTCGACGCGCTGCAGGCCACCGGGAAGCCGGTGGTCGCGGTCGCCGCGCAGATCCCGTACGACGCGGGCTACCCGAGCACCGTCCGGACCTGGCTGGCCACCTACGGCTACATCACGCCGACCCTGGAGGCGCTGGCCAAGGTGATCCTCGGCGAGACCAAGCCGATCGGGAAGCTGCCGGTCGACATCCCCGCGGGGGCCGACATGCAGACCGTGAAGTACCCGTTCGGCCACGGGCTGACCTGGTGACGCTCAACCGGCGCCACTTCCTCGGCGCGAGCGCGCTGGCGGTCCCGGTCCTGGCGGGCGGTTCGGCCGTCGCGGGAGCCGAGCCCGAACAAGCCGAACAGGGGCAGGGGCGCGTCCTCACCGGCGCGGAGCAGCTGGCCGCGCAGGGCTGGCGCCCCCTCAAGGGCCGCAAGCTCGGCGTGCTCTCGAACCCGACCGGGGTCCTGCTGAACGGCGATCACATCGTCGACTCGATGGTCGCCGCCGGCGTGAAACCGGTGGCGGCCTTCGGCCCCGAACACGGCTTCCGCGGCAGCGCGCAGGCGGGCGGCTCCGAAGGCGACTACACCGACCCCCGCACCGGCATACCGGTCTACGACGCGTACGGCGTCGACGCGACGAAGCTCGCTTCGCTGTTCACCAAGGCCGGCGTCGACACGGTCGTGTTCGACATCGCCGACGTCGGTGCGCGGTTCTACACCTACATCTGGTCGCTCTACACCGCGATGGTGGCCGCCGCGAAGACGGACGCGGCCCTCGTCGTGCTCGATCGGCCGAACCCGCTCGGCGGCCGGGCGGCCGGGCCGGTGCTCGACCCGAAGTTCGCCTCCGGGATCGGGCGCAAGCCGATCGCGCAGCAGCACGGCATGACCGTCGGCGAGCTCGCGCGCTTCTTCGCCGAGGAGTTCCTGCCCGGCGAAGGCGTGCAGCTGAAGCAGCTCGACGTCGTCCAGGTACGCGGCTGGCAGCGCGACACGCTTTTCGCGCGGACCGGGCTGAACTGGGTGTTGCCGAGCCCCAACATGCCGACGCCGGACACGGCACTCGTCTACCCGGGCACCGGGATGTTCGAAGGCACGGTGTTCTCCGAGGGCCGCGGCACCACGCGGCCGTTCGAGATCATCGGCGCGCCCGGGCTCGACTGGCGCTGGCGCGAGAAGCTCGAGGACCTCGCCCTGCCCGGCGCGCGGTTCCGCGAGACCTACTTCGTGCCGACGTTCAGCAAGTTCGTCAACCAGACGTGCGGCGGCGTGCAGCTGAGCGTGAGCGATCCGCGGGCCTTCGACGCGATCCGGACCGCCGTCGCCATGCTCGTCACGGCGAAGGCCCTGCACCCGGACGTGTTCGCCTGGCGCCCCGACAACTACATCGACAAGCTGTCCGGGTCCGACCGGCTCCGGACCATGGTCGACGCCGGCGCGGGCGTCGACGAGGTCACCGGCGCCTGGCGGGCCGAGCTGACCGGGTTCGATCGGAGACGCCGCCACTACCTGCTTTATCGCTGAGGGGGAGACTCATGCGTGCTAGGAAGGTCCTCGTCGCGGCCGCCGGAGTGCTGGTCGCGCTGACGACGTTGACTGTGTCCGACTCGGGAGCCAGCGCCATCACCAGCCACGATCCGGCGGCCGGCCGCTTCGACCGGCCGCAGCAGGGGTTCGCCCCGCCGTGGACGACGCTGCGCGACGGGCGGCCGCGGGACGTCGGCCTCGACCCGGCGCCGATCAAGGCGGCCGAGGACTTCCTGGCGAGCTGGACGAAGCCGGACGCTTCGGGGCACCCGCACTTCTCCGGAGCGGTCGGCCTGCTCGCGCACGACGGAGTGGTCGTCGACCGGTACGCGGTCGGCGGCGCGGTGCGGTACGCCGACGCCGCGGGCACCGAGCTGCCCGCGGACCAGCAGGTCCCGATGCGCGACGACACGATCTTCGACATGGCTTCGATCTCGAAGCTGTTCACCTCGATCGCGGTGCTCCAGCTCGTCGAGCGCGGCCAGTTCACCATCGACACCCCGGTGAGCCGCTTCTTCCCGGAGTTCGCCACCGGCGACAAGGCCGCCATCACGGTCAAGATGCTGCTCACGCACACCTCGGGCTTCGACGCCGACCCCATCCCGTCGCTCTGGGCGGGCTACCCCGACATCCCGTCGCGCCGGCAGGCCGTACTCGACAGCCCGCTGAAGAACAAGCCGGGGACGACGTACCTCTACTCGGACATCAACCTGCTGACGCTCGGCTTCATCGTCGAGAAGCTGACCGGGCAGTCCCTCGACAAGGTCGTCCACGACCGGATCACCGCCCCGCTCGGCATGGCCGACACCGGTTACAACCCGCCCGCGGCGAAGCTGAGCCGGATCGCCGCCACGGAGTTCGAGGCGAACCCGCCGCGCGGGCTGGTGCGCGGCAGCGTGCACGACGAGAACGCGTGGTCGCTCGGTGGCGTCGCCGGGCACGCCGGCGTGTTCAGCACCGCGGGCGACATGGCGACCCTCGCCCAGGCGATCCTCAACGGCGGCAGCTACCGCGGGCACCGGATCCTCGGCCAGGAGACCGTCCGGCAGCTGCTGACGAACTACAACCAGCAGTTCCCGGACGACGCGCACGGCCTCGGCTTCGAGCTCGACCAGCCCTGGTACATGGGTGCGCTGGCGTCGCCGGTCACCGCCGGGCACACCGGCTACACCGGAACGACGCTGGTCATCGACCCGGAGTCCCGGTCGGTCGCGATCCTGCTGACCAACCGGGTGCACCCGACCCGGAACTGGGGCTCGATCAACACCGCCCGCCAGGTGTGGGCGACGTCGCTGGCCAGGGCCATGGCGGTGCGGCCGGTGGCCGGGAAGGACGCCTGGGCGAGCACGCTGGGTAACGCCGCCGTCGCTACGCTCAGTACCCGCCCATTTACCACGCATAGTGATCAAGCCCGGGTCTCGTTCGCTGCTTTCGTGGACACCGAGGGCAGCGGTGATCCACTTCAGCTGCAGGCCAGCACCGACGGCGTTAACTGGCAACCGATCACCTTGTCGGTCTCGGGCCCGGGTGCACCATCCGGAACCGTGACGTCGCTCTCCGGACACGGGCACCGCGCCTGGTGGCGGGTGGTGGGCGCGGTGCCGCAGGGCGCGTCGGTGAGCCTCCGCTGGCGTTACAGCACCGACCCGAGTTACACGGGACGAGGAGTTTCGGTGGACAGTGTGAAAGTCACCGAGAGCGGCCGATCGCTCCTCGACAGTGAACAAGACCCGGCCATATTCATTGCAGAGGGTTGGCAGTTGACCTCTCGGTGACCGGTCGATCGCCGAACGTCGACCAAGAGGCCGAATTTACCGTCTTCTTGCCGCTTGCATCGCGACACTAAGTTGCCAAGTCGTTAGCTTGACCTCGTTAACAAGGGCGACCTGGTTGGCGACTTTCTGGTCAGTGATTAATCGCAAATCCAGATCCGCAGACACGGACGGGTTGCGAACCGACCGAAGGGTGTGGGTAGCCTTGTCACAGATGCCAACGGTTAGTAACTTTCCGACGATGAGTGATACCGAATCCGTAGTCGGCCCGGTACCGTCCGAGCCCGTATCGGTCCAGGCGGCCGTGCGGGACGCCGACTCCAGCCCGCTGGTGCGGATCCGGTCCCTGCTCCCCGGCCTGGCCCGCGCCGAGCAGCGCGTGGCCAAGGTGGTGCTGGAAGACCCCGCGCACGTGGCGCGGCGCAGCATCACCGAGGTGGCCCTGGCCGCCAACACGAGCGAAACCACGGTGACGCGGTTCTGCAAGGCCGTCGGCGTCGGGGGGTACCCGCAGCTGCGCATCGCGCTGGCCGCGGACACCGCCCGCACCGAGGCGCGCAGCACGCGCAACCTCGGCGGTGAGATCGGCCCGGAGGACGACCTGGCCGCCGTGATCGGGAAGGTCAGCTTCGCCGACGCGCGGGCCGTCGAGGAGACGGCCGACCAGCTCGACATCGCCACGCTGGAGCGGGTGATCGCGGCCGTCGCGGGTGCCGGCCGCGTGGACGTCTACGGCGTGGGCGCCAGCGCGTTCGTCGCCGCCGACCTGCAGCAGAAGCTGCACCGCATCGGCCGCGTGTGCTTCGCGTGGTCGGACACGCACATCATGCTCACCTCGGCCGCGGTGCTGAGCCCCGGTGACGTCGCGATCGGCGTCTCGCACACCGGTGCCACCACCGACACCGTCGAGGCGCTGCGCGTGGCGCGCGAGCACGGCGCGGTCACCATCGCCGTGACGAACTTCCCGCGTTCCCCGATCACCGAGGTCGCCGATCATGTTTTGACGACCGCGGCCCGGGAAACCACGTTCCGTTCGGGAGCGACGGCGAGCCGGATCGCCCAGCTCACCGTCATCGACTGCCTGTTCATCGGGGTCGCGCAGCGGCACATGGACGCGTCGGTCAACGCGCTGGACGCGACCAGGGACGCAGTCGGATCACACCGCTTGGGGGTCAGGCCGGACGGTCGTCGCCGTCCGCGGGAAACCGGCAAGTAATGCCCGGAGAAAAAGTGAGGCGCATGATGACCGTCCCCGTGCAGGCGGTGCACGTCGATTCGCCGACCGAGACCCGCAATCCCCGCACCAAGGACATCGACCTGATGTCCACCGCGGGGATCCTGGGCGCGATCAACGCCGAGGACCGCACGGTCCCCGGTGCCGTCGCCGCGGTGCTGCCCCAGGTGGCACGCGCGGTGGACTACGCGGTGGACGCCCTGCGGGCCGGGGGCCGGGTGCACTACGTCGGCGCGGGCACGTCCGGGCGGCTGGCCACCCTGGACGCGGCCGAACTGGTGCCGACGTTCAACGTGCCGGGCGACTGGTTCATCGCGCACCACGCCGGCGGCGAGCGCGCGCTGCGTCAGGCCGTCGAAAACGCGGAGGACGACTCGGCGGCCGGGGCTGCCGAGATGGCCGCGATGGTGCAGCCGGGCGACTTCGTGCTGGGGCTGACGGCGTCGGGCAGGACGCCGTACGTGCTGGGCGCGCTGGCCGCGGCGTCGCGTCAGGGCGCCCGGACCGGGCTGGTTTCGGGCAACGCCAACGCCGCGAAGCCGGCCGGGGTCGACGTGCTCATCGCCGTGGACACCGGGCCGGAGGCGATCGCCGGCTCCACCCGGATGAAGGCGGGCACGGCGCAGAAGATGATCCTCACGTCGTTCTCCACCGCGACGATGATCAAACTGGGCCGGACCTACTCCAACCTGATGGTCAGCATGCGGGCCACCAACGCGAAGCTGCGCGGCCGGACCATCCGGATCCTGCAGGAAGCCACCGGCATGACGATGGCGGACTGCTCGGACGCGCTCACCGAGGCCGGGGGCGACCTCAAGGTGGCGCTGGTGCACCTCCTCTCGGGGGAAGACGTCAAGAGCGCGGCGAAGGCGCTGCACGCGTCGGGCGGGCACGTGCGGAAGGCACTCGACCTGGTGCGGGTGCGGGCGAGCTAGATCTTTACCTGTTCATCTGTCTAACCTCTCAGATGAGAGGGAAGGCGGACGGGCGATGGCGGGCACGGACGAGGACTCGCGACGCGGGCTTTCGCGTCGCGAGTGGGTGTCGATCGGCGGAATGGCCGGGTTCATCCTGCTGCTGAACGTCGTGGGCTGGGGCGTGCTCACGGCGTTCGTCGCGCCGCACCACTACGCGCTGGGCACGTCCGGCGTGTTCGGGATCGGGCTGGGTGTCACGGCGTTCACGCTCGGCATGCGGCACGCGTTCGACGCCGACCACATCGCCGCGATCGACAACACGACCCGCAAGCTGATGAGCGACGGCCAGCGGCCGCTTGCGGTCGGGTTCTGGTTCTCCCTCGGGCACTCCACGATCGTCTTCGCGCTGTGCCTGCTGCTGTCCCTCGGCGTCCGCGCGCTGGCCGGGCAGGTCGAGGACGGCTCCTCGACGCTGCACCAGGCCACCGGCGTGATCGGGACGTCGGTGTCCGGGGTGTTCCTGTACGTGATCGCGATCTTGAACCTCGTGGTGCTCGTCGGAATCCTGCGGGTGTTCCGGCAGATGCGCCGGGGCGAGTTCGACGAGGCCGCTTTGGAGCACCAGCTGGACAACCGCGGCCTGCTGAACCGGCTGCTGCGCGGCGCGACGAAGGCCGTGCGCAAGCCGTGGCACATCTACCCGGTCGGGCTGCTGTTCGGGCTGGGTTTCGACACGGCGACCGAAATCGGGCTGCTCGTGCTGGCCGCGGGCGCCGCGACGTTCGCGCTGCCGTGGTACGCGATCCTCGTGCTGCCGATCCTGTTCGCCGCCGGGATGACCCTGTTCGACACCGTGGACGGCTGTTTCATGAACTTCGCCTACGGCTGGGCGTTCGCGAAGCCGGTGCGCAAGATCTTCTACAACATCACGGTGACCGCGTTGTCGGTCGCGGTGGCGCTGCTCATCGGGACCATCGAGCTCGTGTCGATCTTGGCCGAGAAGCTGGCCATCACGAGCGGACCGCTGGCCGCGATCGCTTCGGTGAACCTGGACTACGTCGGCTTCGGGATCGTCGGGTTGTTCGTGCTGACGTGGATCGTCGCGCTGGCGGTGTGGCGGTTCGGGCGGATCGAAGAGAAGTGGTCGGCGAAGCTGACGGCTTAGGTCACCCCGGAGGCGACGTTATGGTGGGCAGGTGAAGCTCAAGCCCGCCTTGCTGATCGTCGTGGCCGCGGTCGTGGTGGTCGTCGCCGGCGCCGGAGTGCTCGTGGCGGGGTCGACGTCGTCGCGGGGACGCCGTGCTCCGATCCCGGCAAGTCGGTGGTCACGGTCAAGGTGACCACCGACGACGAGGAAGCGGCCGTCAACGACATCCTGGGCAAGAGCACCGGATTCGGCGCTCCCGCGACCATCGATCGTCAGTAGCCGCCGAGGCTCAGGAAGCCGCGTCGGAAATGCTCTTCGCTTCGCGCGCACCGGCTTCGAACGCTTCGCAGCAGAAGAGCAGCCACTCGCGTACGCCGTCCGGAGTCCCGCTCGCGAAGCCTTCGGCCGCTTCGAGGTACTTGGGCACCCGGCGGAAGAACGCCACCTCGGGAACGCTCAGCGCCTTCGGGTCCAGGCCCGTGGCGACCATCGTCAGCCGCGCGGCCGCGCGGGCCACGACGCCGTCCGCGCTGCCGAACGGCTTGAGCGCCAGCAGTTCGCCGTGCACGACCGCCGTCAGGACCGGGCCCGGCACCGACGTCGCTCCGGTCACCAGCTGGGCGAGCAGCTCGAGACGGCCGCCGCCGGACTGCGGGCGGCCCAACGCGTCCGGGTCGTCGACGAGGTCCGCCGCGGCCAGGACGTGCAGCCGCGCCAGTGCCTGCAACGGCGCGCGGCGCCACGTCGGCAGCAGCGACTCCAACGTCTCCGCCACGCGCAGCGCGCCGGCGAGGACGGGGTCGCCGCCGGCGCCGTCGGCGGGCAGTTCCGGGTTGGCGCCTTCGATGCCGGCCGACGCGCGGGCGGCCCGTACGGACGCTTCGGCCGCCGTGGCCGCGCCGCCGCGGAGGTTCGCCGGGAGCCGGTGGACCGCGAACACCGCGTCCTGCGCGGACTTCGCCGCCGCCGCGACGCCTTCGAGGTCGAGGAGGGGCTTCAGGGGATCACTCATGCGTCGAGCACCTGTCCTTCGCGGGTGACCACGGGCGGCAGCACCGACCACGGGAAGTTGATCCACTTGCCGGTGTGCCGCCAGACGTACTCGCACTTCACCGTCGAGTGCGGCTTCTCGTAGACGACCGCCGAGCGCACCTCGGCGACGTGGTCGAGGCAGAAGTCGTGGACCAGCTTGAGGGTGGCGCCGGTGTCGGCGACGTCGTCGGCGATCAGCACCTTCTTGCTCGTGAGGTCGACGACGTTGGGTACCGGCGGCAGCACCACCGGCAGGTCGAGGCGCTGGTCGACGCCGGTGTAGAACTCGACGTTCATGACGTGCAGGTTCTTCACGTCGAGCGCGTAGCCGAGCGCGCCGGCGACGAACAGCCCGCCGCGCGCGATCGAGAGGATGAGGTCCGGCGCGAAGCCGTCTTCGGCAATGGTGTGAGCCAGTTCACGGCTCGCCGTGCCGAACAGCTCCCAGCTCAGCTCTTCCCGCTCTTCGGCCATCGAGCCTGCCCTTCCGTCGTGGTCCGCCGAGCATAGGCAACCGGCAAGTGGTCTCTGACAATGATCAGAAATTGGCTATCTTGAGCAGCCACTGATCGCCTTACGGTGATCCCGTGAGCGACTGGACCACGCGACCGACCCTCTCCGGCGAGCACGTCCGCCTGGAGCCCCTGACGCCCGAGCACGCCAAGGGCCTGTTCGAGGCCGGCGCCGACCCGGGCATCTGGGCGTGGCTGAGCATCCGTCAGCCGGGGGATCTCCCCGCCGCCGAGCGGATGGTCGAGCAGGCGCTCGCCGACCCCGACCGCCGTCCCTTCGCGCAGATCGACGTCGCCTCCGGCCGCGTCGCCGGGACGACGTCGTACTACCAGGTCGTCGAGAAGCACCGGATCCTGTCGATCGGGCACACGTGGATCGGCGCGGACTGGCAGCGCACCGGACTGAACACCGAGTCGAAGCTGCTCCTCCTCCAGCACGCGTTCGAAACCCTTGGCGCGCAACGGGTCGCGTGGGAGACCGACATCCGCAACCTCCGCTCGCAACGCGCCATCGAACGGCTTGGCGCGCTTCGCGAAGGCGTGCTGCGGGCGCACCGGATCCGGCCGGACGGCTCGTCGCGTGACACCGTCACGTACTCGATGCTGGCGCCGGAGTGGCCGGCCGCGAAGGCCCGGCTGAACGAACGCTTAGTCACCGGGTCCCGCCTGGCACGGTGAACCGGCGGGGCGCACGTGGGTGCAACCTTTTACAAGGCGGACTAACGTCGCTAGCGTGCCGCTAGCCGTCGTTTCGGCGCACTACAGGAGGCCTTGCAACCATGACCGAGCAGTCCCCCGCCCTGGACAACCTGCTCACCGAGAGCCGCACCTTCCCGCCCAGCGACGAATTCGCTGGCCAGGCCAACGCGAAGGCCGACCTCTACGCCGAGGCCGACGCCGACCGCGAAGCGTTTTGGGCGAAGCAGGCCGAGCGGCTCACGTGGGACACGAAGTGGACCACGGTACTGGACTGGACCAATGCACCGTTCGCGAAATGGTTCGTCGGCGGCAAGCTGAACGTCGCCTACAACTGCGTCGACCGGCACGTCGAGTCCGGCCACGGCGACCAGGTCGCGATCCACTGGGTCGGCGAGCCGGGTGACACCCGGGACATCACCTACGCGCAGCTGAAGACCGAGGTTTCCAAGGCCGCCAACGCACTCGCGTCGCTGGGCGTCACCGCCGGCGACGTCGTGGCGATCCAGCTGCAGATGGTCCCCGAGGCCATCTTCGCGATGCTCGCGTGCGCGCGGATCGGCGCGCTGCACAACGTCGTCTTCGGCGGCTTCTCCCCGACGGCGCTGCGGGCCCGCGTCGACGACGCCGCCGCGAAGGTCGTCATCACCTCCGACGGCCAGTTCCGCCGCGGCAAGGCCGCGCCGATGAAGGCCAACGTCGACGAAGCGCTCGAAGGCGCCGAGACCGTCGAGAAGGTCATCGTCGTGAAGCGCACGGGCGACCAGCTCGAGGGCGACGTCCCCTGGACCGACGGCCGCGACCTCTGGTGGCACGAGCTCGTCGACGGACAGTCCGAAGAGCACACTCCCGAAGCGTTCGACAGCGAGCACCCGCTGTTCATCCTCTACACGTCCGGGACGACCGGGAAGCCGAAGGGCATCCTGCACACCTCCGGCGGCTACCTGACGCAGACCGCGTACACGCACCACAACGTCTTCGACCACAAGGCCGGCGAAGACGTCTACTGGTGCACCGCGGACATCGGCTGGATCACCGGCCACAGCTACATCGTCTACGGCCCGCTCGCCAACCGCGTCACGCAGGTCGTCTACGAAGGCACGCCGAACACCCCGCACGAAGGGCGCCACTGGGAGATCATCCAGAAGTACAAGGTCTCCCTCTACTACACCGCCCCGACGCTGATCCGCACCTTCATGAAGTGGGGCGCGGAAATCCCGGAGAAGTACGACCTGTCGTCGCTGCGGGTGCTGGGTTCGGTCGGCGAGCCGATCAACCCCGAGGCGTGGATCTGGTACCGCGAGAACATCGGCGCCGGCCGGACTCCGATCGTCGACACGTGGTGGCAGACCGAGACCGGCGCGATCATGATCTCGCCGCTGCCGGGCGTCACCTCGACCAAGCCGGGCTCGGCACAGAAGGCGCTGCCGGGCATCTCCGCGAAGGTCGTCGACGACACCGGCACCGAGGTCGGCCCGGGCGGTGGCGGGTACCTGGTGCTCGACAAGCCGTGGCCGTCGATGCTGCGCGGGGTCTGGGGCGACGAGGAGCGCTTCCGGGACACCTACTGGTCGCGGTTCAAGGACCAGGGCTTCTACTTCGCCGGCGACGGCGCGAAGTACGACAACGACGGTGACGTCTGGCTGCTGGGCCGCGTCGACGACGTGATGAACGTGTCCGGGCACCGCATCTCGACGACCGAGGTCGAGTCGGCGCTGGTCTCGCACCCGACAGTGGCCGAGGCCGCGGTCGTCGGCGCGACCGACCCGACGACCGGCCAGGGCATCGTCGCGTTCGTCATCCTCCGCGGCAACGCGGTCGACGGCGGCGAGGAGGCCATCCAGGCCCTGCGCAACCACGTCGCGAAGGAGATCGGGCCGATCGCGAAGCCGCGGCAGATCATGGTCGTGCCGGAGCTGCCGAAGACGCGCTCGGGCAAGATCATGCGCCGCCTGCTGCGCGACGTCGCGGAGAACCGGCAGGTCGGCGACGTCACCACGCTGGCCGACTCGTCGGTGATGGACCTGATCTCGTCGGGCCTGAAGTCGGGCAAGTCCGAGGAGTGAGCTAGCGTTCCTCTCGTCAGAGCCCTTCCGGCTTCGCGCCGGGAGGGCTCTGTCATGACACCCCGTGTGGCACGACTCGAACGCATGTTCTACGCTGTGCCGCGAACCACACCCACTTCCCGGGCAAGGAGACGACACGACGATGACCGTGGATGTCCTGACGCACGACGAGGAAACGGCTTCGGCTCCGGCCGAGGCTCCGGCTTCGACTCCGGAGGTTTCCGCCGACGAGGCGACCGTCACCGAGTCCGCGTCCCCGGCCTCGCCCTCGGAGGGTTCGGCTGAGCCGGCCGCCGAGGAAGAGGCCCCGAAGCCGAAGCGCGGCCGCCCGAAGGGTGCGGCGACGGCGTCGACGGCGAAGAAGACCCGCACGGTCGAGCTGATCCTGACGGTCACCGGCACCGCCGACGGCGAGTGGCAGGCCGAGCTGAAGAACGGCTCGAAGTGGGTCGCGAAGGGCCTCGAGATCCCGGCCGCGGCGGTTTCGCGGGCAGCGAAGGAGCTGCACAGCGACCTGTCCGGCCCGATCGACGAGGTGATCAACCAGGCCCGCGAGGCGCAGGCGGCGAAGGTCGCGGCGCTGGAGGCCGAGCTCGAGAAGGCCAAGCAGGCCCTCGCCGAGCTGGACGCCTGAGACTTCACTCCGAGAAGCGCCCGGTTCCGCATCGGCGGGGCCGGGCGTTTCCGCTCTTCAGGCGATCGGCGGACGCTCCGGCAGGGGTGACTTGAACTCGACCCACATGGAGTCCGTCAGCGCCTCGACGTGGTGGGCCACCCCGCGCGGGTGCAGCACCGAATCCCCTGGTTCGAGCACCGCTTCCACGCCGTCGACCGCGCCACGCAAGCGGCCCGACAGGACGTAGACGATCGAGTCGTGGTCGTGCGCGTGGATCAGTGATGACACGCCAGCCGGGTAGTGGATCAAGTAGGCCAAGCCGCTCGAGGCCGTCTCCAGCAGCCGGAACCGGCCCTCGCCGCCGACCAGCGGCAGGCCCTCCACCGTGACCAGCGGCTGCCACACCTGCTCTTCCATGCCGCCATCATGACCCGGCTCGGCTGAGAGTCCACACAGGACCAGCTTAGGTAAGGCAGCCGTTATTTAGGCGCGCCTGACAAAAGACCAAGTCTCGCCACGATTCCGCTTCCGTGTTTCACTGGTCCGGTGACCGAAACGATCGACGGTGACGCCGTGGAACACGCTCACGAACCGCACCAGGGTGTGGGCGGGAAGCTGAACTGGCTGCGGGCCGGGGTGCTCGGCGCGAACGACGGCATCGTGTCCGTGGCCGGCATCGTCGTCGGGGTGGCCGGGGCGACCACGGAAAGCACGACCATCCTGACCGCCGGAATCGCCGGGCTCGTCGCCGGCGCCTTTTCCATGGCCGGCGGGGAATACGTTTCCGTGAGCACCCAGCGCGACACCGAACAGGCCTTGCTCCGGCTCGAAAAGCAGGAACTCAAGATGATGCCGGAGGCCGAGGAGCGCGAGCTCGCCGAAATCTACGAAGACAAGGGCCTCTCGCCGGAGCTGGCGAGCCAGGTCGCCCGCGAACTGACCGAAAAGGACGCCCTGCAGGCGCACGCGGAGGCCGAGCTCGGCATCGACCCGGACAACCTCACCAGCCCGTGGCAGGCCGCGTGGGCGTCGCTCGTCGCGTTCTCGGTCGGCGCGCTGCTGCCGATCCTGTCCATCGCGTGGGCCGGTGTCTCCCTGCGGGTGTGGGCGTGCGCGGCCGCGGTCGTCGTCGGCCTCACGCTGACGGGGTGGGTCAGCGCGAGGCTCGGCGACGCGAACGTGGGGCGCGCGATCCTCCGGAACGTCGGCGTCGGCGCCCTCACCATGGTCGTGACCTACTTCGTCGGCGTGATCTTCGGGGTCACCGTGGGCTAATGGACGCCCTTCATCAGCTTGCGGATGAAGGGAATGCCCAAGAACAGCAGCACGCCGACACCGATGGCGACCAAGCCGACCGTGCTGAAGTACGGCGCCTCGTCGTCGACGGAGTAGTACTCGGCGAGCTTGCCGGACATCGCCGTGCCGAACGAGATCGACAGGAAGTTCAGCGCCACCATCTGCGTCCGGAACGCCGCCGGGGCGAGCTTCGTCGACAGCGACAGCCCCACCGGCGAGAGGCACAGCTCGGCGATCGTGAACACGAACAGGATGCCGACCATCGCCAGGATCGGGCTCGCGTTCTTGCCGCTGCCCACCATCGGCAGGAACAGCAGGAACGCCGCGCCCATCAGCACCGTGCCGAGGACGAACTTCATCGGCGTCGACGGCTGCCGCTCGCCGAGTTTCGTCCACAGCGCCGCGAGGACCGGGGCGAAGACGATGATGAACACCGGGTTGATCGAGTTGACCCAGGACACCGGCATCTCCCAGCCGAACAGGCTCCGGTTCAGCCGCTGGTCGGTGTAGGCCGCGACGACCGTGAACTGCTGCTGGTACAGCGAGAAGAACACCGCGCTGGCGATGAACATCGGGATGAACGAGAACACCCGGCTGCGCTCGACGCCGGTGATCTTGCCGCTGGTCAGGATGACGAGGAAGTAGATCACCGAAATCACGCCGACCACCCACACGACGACGTCGGCGAGGTTGCCCGGGTTGACGACACCGGTGACGACCAGCCCCACGACCGCGGCGACCAGCACGACGGCGGCACCGATCGCCAGCGCGCGCCGGGAAGCCGGCAGCGGGTTCGGCACCTCCTTGGCCTTGTCGCCGAGGTTCTTGCGGCCGAACGTGTACTGGGTCAGGCCGAGGGCCATCCCGATCGCCGCGAGGCCGAACCCGAGGTGGAAGCCGACCTGGGTCTGCGCCAGCCCGGTCAGCAGCGGGCCGACGAAACCACCGAGGTTGACGCCCATGTAGAAGATCGTGAAGCCCGCGTCGCGCCGCTCGTCGCCCTCGGCGTAGAGGGTGCCGACGATCGCCGTGGCGTTGGACTTCAGCCCGCCGCTGCCGACCGCGACGCACACGAGGCCGACGCCGATGCCGGCCAGGCCCGGCAGCAGGGCCAGGCTGATGTGGCCGATCATGATCAGCACGGCGCTGTAGAACAGCGTCCGCTCGGAGCCGAAGAGGCGGTCGGCCACCCACGCCCCGATGACGGCCGACAGGTACACCAGGCCGCCGTACGCACCGACGATGCCAAGCGCGGACTCCTGCGCGAGGCCCAGCCCACCCTGTTCGACCCGGTAGTAGAGGTAGATCGGCAGGATGCCGAGCATCCCGTAGTAGGAGAACCGCTCCCACATCTCGACGCCGAAGAGGTTCGCCAGTCCTCGTGGGTGCCCGAAGAACCTCGTGTCCTGCTGGACCTCGGTGGAGGTGCTCACAACTCGTCTTCCTTTGTCCTGGGGACTTCGTTGTCGATTGGCATGTTATGAGCCCACCGCGTGACCCACCACCGGCACGACGTGTGGCGGCGGTCATGACAATGCGTGACAAAGAGCCGGTAAACTGGACCGAGGTGCGCCGGGAAGTCTGGTCGGCAACAGTGATCAGCGACCCCTGGAGCCGCCCCGATGACCCGCCCGTTCAGCGAATTCGCCCGCTACCTGCGCACCGAGACGACCGGCGGGCTCATCCTGCTCGGCGCGACGGCGGTGGCGCTGCTCTGGGCCAACTCGCCGCTGCGGGACAGCTACCACGCACTGCGCGACTTCCGGCTCGGCCCGGAGTTCCTCCACCTGAACCTGACGGTCGGCGACTGGGCGAAGGACGGCCTGCTCGCCCTGTTCTTCTTCGTCGCCGGGCTGGAGCTCAAGCGCGAGCTCGTCATCGGCGAGCTGTCGCGCTTCAAGCAGGCGGTCCTGCCGGTCGTCGCCGCGATCGGCGGCATGGCCGTACCCGCGCTCGTCGCGCTGGCCGTCGGCTGGGGGACGCCGGGCATCGAGCGGGCCTGGGCCATCCCCGTCGCCACGGACATCGCGTTCGCGCTCGGCGTGCTGGCGCTGACCGCGTCGAACCTGCCGTCGAGCGCCCGCGTCTTCCTGCTTTCCCTGGCCGTGGTGGACGACCTCGGCGCGATCGTCGTCATCGCCGTGCTGTTCACGTCGGGCTTCGACCTGGTCGCGGTGGCCGTCGCCGTCGTCGCGCTCGCGCTGTACGCGTTCCTGCAGCACCGCCGGGTCCGGACGCCGTGGCTGTACGTCCCCTTGGCGCTGATCACCTGGGTGGCGGTGCACTCGGCGGGCATCCACGCCACGATCGCCGGCGTCGCGCTGGGCCTGCTCACCCGCGTCCGCGCCGACGAGGGCGAGGCGGAGGCGCCCGCGCTACGGCTCGAGCACCGGCTCCAGCCGTGGTCGGCGGCCGTCGCCGTGCCGGTGTTCGCGTTGTTCGCGGCCGGGATCTCGGTCAGCGGCGACTCGCTCGGCAAGGTCTTCACGACGGCGTTGCCGCTCGCGGTGCTCGCCGGGCTGCTCGGCGGCAAGGTCGTCGGCATCCTCGGGGCCAGCCTGCTCGCCGTGAAGCTGCGCGCGGCGGAGAAGCCACGCGGAATGGGCTGGCGGGACATGGCCGCGTTGTCCGTGCTCGGCGGGGTCGGGTTCACCGTGAGCCTGCTGATCGCGGAGCTGTCGCTGCCGGAAGGCACCAGTGAGCTGGCGAAGGCCGCGGTGCTGATCGCGTCGGCGGTGGCGTCCCTGCTGGGCGCGGCGTTGCTCCTCCGGCGCAGCCGGGCGCACGCCCAAGTGGAGTGATCTCGCGACACTGTGACCTCTGGGGCCAAGCCCCAGACCCCAGCCGGGGGCGAGCCCCCTGGACCCCCAATAGCGGCTGAAGGCTACGCCGCCGCGCCCGGTAAAGGGACACATGGCACGATGACCCGGTGAGCAGCCCCAAGCACGAACGCACCGGCCCCGACGGCGTGGGGGCCGTGCCTTACCTCCCGCTGTCCTCCGCTTCCGACATCCCCGGCGACCAGTCGCTCGGCCGCCTGGTCGGCGACGCGACCCAGCACATCTCGACCCTGGTCAGGGCCGAGATGGAACTGGCGAAGTCCGAGCTCGTCGGCGAGGTGAAGAAGGGCCTCAAGGGGGCCGTCTTCTTCCTGATCGCGCTGACGGTCTTCCTGTACAGCACCTTCTTCCTGTTCTTCTTCGCGGCCGAGGGGCTGGCCGAGTGGGTGCGCTACCGCTGGATCGCCTTCGGCATCGTGTTCTTCCTGATCCTGATCGTCGCGGGCGTGGCCGGGTTCCTCGGCTACCGCAAGGTGAAGAAGTTCAAGGCACCGGAGCGGACCATCGCCAGCGTCAAGGAGACCGCCGCCGCGCTCAAGCCGCAGCGCGCGCCCGAAGCCGGCTTGACCACGCGCGACTGAAGTCGTTGCACGCGTCCCCCGACCCGTCGATCGTCCGGCTCGACGGCCCGTGGGTGCACCGCGACCTGTCCGCGAACGGCATCCGCCTGCACGTCGCCGAGCTCGGCGACGGGCCGGTCGTGGTGCTGCTGCACGGGTTCGCCGAGTTCTGGTGGACCTGGCACCACCAGCTGCCGGCACTGGCCGACGCCGGGTTCCGCGCGGTCGCCGTCGACCTGCGCGGCTACGGCGACTCGGACAAGCCGCCCCGCGGCTACGACGCGTGGACGCTCGCCGGTGACGTCGGCGGGCTGATCAAGTCGCTCGGAGCGCGCCGCGCCCACCTCGTCGGGCACGCCTGGGGCGGCATGCTCGCCTGGACGGTCGCGGCGCTGCACCCGCGGCTGGTGTCCTCGGTGACGGCGATCGGTGCCGCCCACCCGCTCGCCCTGCGCTCGGGCGCGGCCCGCCCGTGGCGCGGCCAGGGCCGCGCGGCCGGGCACCTCTTCCGCTTCCAGGTGCCGATGGCTCCGGAGAAGTGGCTGGTGAAGGACGACGCCCAAGCCGTCGAGGACCTGTTCGGCGGCTGGGCCGGCCGTCGCTGGCGGTCCACTTCGGACTTCACCGGCAGTGTCGAGGCGTTCCGCCAGGCGATGCTCGTGCCCGGGGTCGCGCACAGCGCGCTCGAGTACTACCGGTGGGCGTTCCGCGCCCAGTTCCGCGGCGAGGGCCGCCGGTTCACCGACGCCGTCGGCGCCCGGATCGCCGCGCCGACGCTGCAGCTCCACGGCGCCGACGACACCTGCATCCTCCCGGAGACGGCGACGTCGTCGACGCGCTGGGCGGGCCCGCACGCCGAGCCGGAGATCTGGCCGGACGTCGGGCACTTCCCCCACCTCGAGGTGCCGGACCGCACGTCGGCGGCCCTGGCGGGCTTCCTCAAGCGAGACTGATGGCGTTCTTCGCCCGCTCGACCGACTCCTCCGACGCCGGTCCTTCGGGATTTTCGGTGGCCAGCGCCTGGTTGAGCGCGACGAAGGGCCGCATCCGCCGTTCGTAGGCCGCGAAGGCCGCATCGTGGGTGGCCCGATCCAGTTCCTGTGCGAGGACGTACGCGCCGACCAGCGCGAGGCTCGTCCCCTGGCCGGACAGCGCCGAGGCGCAGTAGCCGGCGTCGCCGACCAGCACGACCCGGCCGGCCGACCAGCGGTCGAGGTGGATCTGGGCCATGGCGTCGAAGTAGAAGACGTCGGCGGCGGCCATGGCTTCGAGGAGCTTCGGGACTTCCCAGCCGACGCCGCCGAGCCGCTCGGCGATCAGCCGCTTCTGCTCCGGGACGGCCATCCGCGGCAGCGGTTCCGAGCCGAAGCCGAGGGTCACGCGGAGCTCGGTGTTGTCCCGGACGGGATAGGCCACGCCCCCGGTGTGCTCGTGCCGGAACCAGACCTGCCAGTCCTCGAGGCCCAGGAAGTTGGCCGTCGGGAAGATCGCCAGGTACTGCCCGAGGTGGCGGGTGAAGTCCTCCTCCGGGCCGAAGGCCAGCCGCCGCACCGCCGAGTGCAGGCCGTCCGCCCCGACGACCACGTCGAACGTCCGGGAGCCGCCGCGCTCGAAGCCGACGCGCACGCCGTGCGCCTCGTCGGTCAGGGCGGTGATCGAGTCGCCGAAGACGTACTCGACGCCGGGCGCCTCCAGCAGCATCGCGACGACGTCGTCGCGCAGGATTTCGAAGTCGGCGCTGTCCAGCCGTCCGCTGGTGAAGGTGTGCTCCTCCGACCGGAACAGCTCGTGGCCGTCGCCGTCCACCAAGGACATCCCGCGCATCCGGGTGCGCAGTGCGCGCATCCGGTCGCCGAGCCCCAGCTCGTCGACGACGTCGAGGGCGACGCCGCGCACGTCGATCGCCTGGCCGCCGGTGCGCGGGCCGGGCGCCCGGTCCACCACGGTCACCGCCCAGCCCGAACGGGCCAAGAGCCGGGCCAGGGTGCCGCCGGCCACACCGGCGCCGGAGATCAGGACGTTCCGCATGGTTTCCTCCAGAGTCGTACGCTTGTACGCTCCACTGTGGAGAATGAACTGCTCGCAGGCTATTTCTGTACTAGTACAGATGGCCGTCTGTACTAGGTCAGGAGACGTCGTGAAGTACGTGGCCATCGCCGACGCACTGCGGGAGCGGATCGTGCGCGGCGACCTCCCGCCGGGTGCCCGGGTGCCCTCGACCCGGCGGCTCGCGGCCGACCACGGGGTCGCGATGGCGACCGCGGCGAAGGCGCTCGCCCAGCTGAGCCAGGAAGGCCTCGTCCGTGCCGAACCGCGGTCCGGCACGGTCGTCGCCGACCGGGACCGCCGCGGCGCTCAGCGAGGGCTGACCCGCGAGCAGCTCGTGCGGACCGCCGTCGCCATCGCCGACACCGAGGGCCTCGGCGCCCTGTCCATGCGCGGCGTCGCCGCCCGGCTCGGGGTCGCGGCGATGGCGCCGTACCGGTACGTGCGGGGCAAGGACGAGCTGGTGCTGCTCATGGCCGACGCCGCGTTCGGCGAGCGCGGTTATCCCGCGAAGCCGTCCGGCGACTGGCGCGAACGGCTGACGCTCGGCGGCCGGACGCTCTGGGCGCTCTTCCGGCGGCACCCGTGGCTGGCTCAGCTGGGGCCGATCACCCGGCCGCTGCCCCTGCCCAACCTCGGCATGCACGGCGAATGGGCGCTGACGGCGTTGTCCGAGCTCGGCGTCGACGCGGCGGCGCTGTGCGACCTGCACGTCCTGTTCTTCAGCTACGTCCAGGGCCTCGCGATCCACCTCGAACGCGAGCAGCACGCGCTGGCTTCATCCGGGCTGTCCGAGGACCAGTGGATGGACCGCCAGCTCCCCTCGATGGGGCCGATGACCACGGGGCGCCCGGTGTTCGCCGAGATGCTCCGCGAACTCGAGCGGACCGGCTATGACCTGGTCTTGGACAACATCTTCGAGTCGGGCATGCGGGCCCTGCTGGACGGTCTTGCGCTGCGCTTCGGGCGTTAGGCCGCGCAGGAGCCGGTGGACACGTTCGTCGTCTGGGACGGCGCCGCGTCGACTTCGGCGCGCACCTGCTCGGCCGTCAGCGTGAAGCCGGTCTCCGGGTCCTCCACCGCCGCACCGAAGACGACGCCGATGACCTTGCCGTCCGGGGTCACCATCGGGCCGCCGGAGTTGCCGCTGCGGATCTCGGCGCGGACCGTGAAGACGTCCCGCTGCACGGTGTTCGCCTCGTAGATGTCCGGGCCGCGCAGGTTGATCCGGCCGCGCACGCGCGCCGGCGTCGCCCGGTACGGGCCGTCAAGCGGGTAACCGAGCACGACCGCGCTGTCGCCCGCCCCCGCCGTCTCCGGCGCGAACGGGAGCGGCTCGGCCTTCAGCCGCGGTACCGCGAGCACCGCGATGTCGACCTCCGGGTCGAAGTAGACGACGCGCGCGGGGTAGTCGCCTTGGGTCGTCTCGATGCCGACGGTGTCGGTACCGGCCACGACGTGCGCGTTCGTCATCACCCGCTGCGGCGCGATCACGAATCCGCTGCCTTCGAGCGAGCGCGAGCACGAACTCGCGCTGCCGCGGATCTTGACCACGCTGCCGTGCAACTGCTGGACGATCCCACTGCTCTGCAGCGCCGGGTCCGGCGGCGAGGTGTCCGCCGTCGGCGCCTTCTGGAACGGGTCCACGATGGAGGGGAAGCCGGACGCGTCGAGCAGCTTGCGCAGCTGGCTCGGGAAGCCCTGGGCGGCCTCCGGCATGGTGTCGTTGACCTTGCCGAGCACCACCGAGTTGTTGATCGCCTTGGCCAGCCACGGCGCGCCGGACACGGCCGTCAGCGGCGTCGCGATCAGCCACGCCACCACGAACACGACCAGGGCCTGCACGACCGCGCCGAGCGTCTTGTCGATGCCGGAGAGCTTGTCCGGGTTGATCTTCTGCCGCAGCCGGCGGCCCACGTAGACGCCGATCGCCTCGCCGAAGGCGACCAGGAAGACCACGGTCGCCACCGCGAAGGCGACCTTCCAGACCGGGTCGTCGAAGAACGAGACCACGACCGGCGCGAGCTTGATCCCGGCGACCGCCCCGAGCACGACGCCGACCAGCGACGGCAGCGCGATGATCACACCCTGGTATGCGCCGGACACCGCCGCCAGCACGGCCAGCAGCAGCACCACGACATCGACCCAGTTCACCGCGTCACCCTTCCAACACTCGCGCTTGGAACGCGGCCAGCGCCTCGTCGAGGTCCCGGACGTCGCCCGGGTCCCATTCGCGCTCCCAGCCTCCCAGGCTCAGGAGAACCGACAGCAGCCCGGCGGTGAACCCCCACACGAACAGGCCGCCGACCTCGAAGGCCGGCCCCTTCCAGGGCATGCCCTTCTTCTGCACCGTGAACCGGTTGGCCGGGTCGACCAGGTCGGCGATGGCGACGCGCGCGACCGACGCCGTCTCGGCCGGGTCGACCGCGTGCACCGGCGACGGTTCCGCCCAGTGCGCCAGCACCGGCGTCACGGCGAACCCGGACACGGGCACGAACAGTTCTGGCAGCACTGCGATCGGCCGGACGCCGGAGGGGACCACGCCGGTCTCTTCTTCGGCCTCGCGCAGCGCGGTCCCGACCGGGCCGCCGTCGCCATCCTCGGCGCCGCCGCCGGGGAAGGCGACCTGGCCGGCGTGCGAGCCCAGCGTGTCGGCGCGGCGCTGCAGCAGGATGTCCGGCTCGCCGTCGGCTTCGCGCTCGCCGAAGAGGATGAGCACCGCGGCGGGACGCGGGTAGGCGTCTTCGGGTGGGCTGAACCGCGTGAACGTCTTGGCGTCGACCTCGCCGCTCACCTTGACCAGCGGCCGGAGCCACTCGGGAACCGACTCGGGTTCGACCAGTGGTCCGATCACCTTGCCCCCTCGACTGCCGCGCGCACCTGGTCAGTGTTCACGAACGAGCGAGGATTCGCGATGAACCGCACCACACCGCCGGCGGTGACCAAGTAGGACGCCGGGAGCGCCGAAGGCACCTTCAGCGCGGCCCGGACCGGGCCGGTCTGCCCGTTGCCGTCGTACACCGAGGGCAGGTGCACGCCCAGCTTCGCCAGCAGGTCCAGGCCGTCCTTCGCCGGGCTCTGCACCTGGACGCCGAGCACGCGCACGGCACCCGGCCGCTGCGCGTACTCCTGCAACACGGGCAGCTCGGTCCGGCACGGCTCGCACCACGACGCCCACACGTTGACCAGCACCGGAGCACCGGCGAGGGCCTTGCCGACGTCAACGCGCACGCCGTCGCCGAGGCACTCCGCCGTGACGCCTTCGAGCTGCTTCACCGGCTGCGCCGGCCCCGGTGCCGGGCACGGCTGGAGCGCCGCCGCGGCCCGGGCGGGCGCAAGGTCCTCCGACGGCTTCGCGGCCGGGTCGTCACCTCCGCGCGGCAGCAGCGCGACGAGCAGCGCCACCGCCAGCACGGCGGCGGCCAACGCCCACTTGGTGACTCTCGTCACCGAGGCGCAGCCATGGCCAGGATGTGGTCCTTCTCGACGCCTTTGACCAGCTTCGCGGCTTCGTCGAACCCGGTCGGGCCGGTGCCGTACGACGGGCAGTCCCTGGCCAGCGGGCAGGCGCCGCAGGCCGGCTTCTTGGCGTGGCAGACGCGGCGGCCGTGGAAGATCACCCGGTGCGAGAGCATCGTCCACTCCTTGCGGGGGATCAGCTCGCCGATCGCGTGCTCGACCTTGACCGGGTCCTCCTCCGCCGTCCAGCCCCAGCGCCGGACCAGCCGGCCGAAGTGGGTGTCGACGGTGATGCCCGGGACGTCGAAAGCGTTGCCGAGGACGACGTTGGCGGTCTTGCGGCCGACGCCGGGCAGGGTGACCAGGTCTTCGAGCTTGGCCGGGACCTCGCCGTCGAAGCGCTCGACCAGCGCCGCGCCCAGGCCCATCACCGAGTTCGCCTTCGCCCGGTAGAAGCCGGTGCTCCGGAGGTACTCCTCCAGCTCGGTGCGGTCGGCACCCGCGTAGTCGGCGGCGGTCCGGTAGCGCTTGAAGAGCGCGGGCGTGACGAGGTTCACCCGGACGTCGGTGGTCTGCGCGGACAGCACGACCGCGACCAGCAGTTCCAGTGGCGTGGTGAAGTCGAGCTCGCAGTGGGCGTCCGGATACACGTCGTCGAGGCAACGCTTCATCCGCCTGGCGCGTCTCACCAGAGCTAACCGGCTTTCACCAGCGCCCTCACGGGGGGCGTTCGTGGTGGCAGGTGGCACCCCGATAGCCTACGGGCGCCGTCGGACGAGCCGGGCACTGCACCGGTGGACGACCGACACGCCAGAGCACCACCTCGGCGCGTTTTCCGGCCGCCATGAGCGAGGATCTGGAGTACATGCTTCTCACTGAGTGTTTCGGGGTCCGGTCATGACCGTCTGGTTCGTCATCCTGGTCCCCTTGGTCATCATGTTCTTCGCGCTGTTCATGGAGCGGGTGGAGAGCAGGCTCAAGCACGTCGCGGTGCAGGAGAACGAGGTCGAAGAGTTCCTCGAGCAGGCGCAGCCCAACGAGGTCAGGGCGCTCTACGGGCACGGCATCGGCCGCGCGCTGGAGCTGTTCCGGCTGCGTAGGCTGGGCGGACGGGCAGCCAGGCTACGCGCGCGTCGTGTGCGGAGTTAGGCTCCACGTTCGAACGAGATCGTTTCCGCCGTGCGCGAGTCCGGCGAGCGATCTCGGGAGTACGCCCTAGACTGACGCGCAAGTGATCGGCGTCACGCTCCTCCAGGCACGGGGGAGCGTGATCGTTTCTCGACGAGGAGGCACCCGAGGTGGACGAAACCCTGGCCCGTGCGGGCATTTTCCAGGGTGTGGAGCCGGCAGCGGCGGAGGCGCTGGCCCAGACCTTGGAATCCGTGGAGTTCCCCCGCGGCCATGTCATCTTCAACGAGGGTGAACCCGGCGACAAGCTGTACATCATCCAGTCCGGCAAGGTGAAGATCGGCCGCAAGTCCCCGGACGGCCGCGAGAACCTGCTGGGCATCTTCGGCCCGTCCGACATGTTCGGCGAGCTGTCCATCTTCGACCCCGGCCCCCGGACGTCGAGCGCGACCACGGTCACCGAGGTCCGCGCGGTCACCATGGACCGCCCGGCGCTGCGGCAGTGGATCTCGACCCGCCCGGAGATCGCCGAGCAGCTGCTGCGCGTCGTCGCGCGCCGGCTGCGCCGGACGAACAACATGGTCGCCGAACTGATCTTCACCGACGTCCCGGGCCGCGTGGCGCGGGCGCTGCTGCAGCTCGCGCAGCGGTTCGGCAGCCAAGAGGCCGGCCTGCTGCGGGTCACGCACGACCTGACCCAGGAAGAGATCGCCCAGTACGTCGGGGCGTCGCGCGAGACCGTCAACAAGGCGCTCGCCGACTTCGCCCACCGTGGCTGGCTGCGGCTCGAGGGCAAGAGCGTGCTGATCCTCGACCCGGAGCGCCTGGCCCGCCGGGCCCGCTGAGTCCGTTACGTCGAAGGCCTCCTCACCCCGGCGGGTGAGGAGGCCTTCTTCATGACGCACAACAAAGAGCCGGGCGCCACCCCCGACGTGGCGCACCGGCTCTTCGTTGTTGCGCGGACCATCCCCCGACGATCCGCGCTCCCCGCCCTCCGGGCCAGGCCCCGACCCGTGTGCCGGAGGGAGCTGGGTTTTTCTGTGCTGTTGTTCAACCATCACGGCCCATACCCACGAATTCAAGGCCATTCACTCTCAAGGACGCCGCCTGGGCCGTTTCGTTGCAGGAGTCCACGGAGAATATCGTGAGTGTTACCTGATCGAGATCTCTTGCGCCGAGCACAAGATCTACGGCCAGTCTGCCGGTGACGCACCTGACCGTCAAATAACTGGTACTGACGTACCAGTCTGCGGCATACTCGTACGCGTGTCCCAGTCTGTGTCGAACCACGAAAGCCGCACGTCTCTCGCCGACTACCGGACCGCGCTGACGACCCGGGCGGTCCGGTGGCCCGTCGTCGCGGCCGTGCTCGCCCGCCTGCCGATCGCCATGATCGGCATCTCGGCCCTGCTCTACGTCCAGCGCGAGACGGGTTCCTTCGCCGTCGCCGGGCTCGTCTCGGCCGGTTCACTCGTCGGTGTTTCGGCGGGTGCGGTGGTGCAGGGCAGGCTGATCGACCGGTTCGGGCCGACGCGGCCGCTGCTCACCGTCTCGGTCCTGCTGGCGCTGTCGATGAGCGCGCTGGTCACGGCCATCGAGTCGCACGCCGCGACCGCCGTGCTGGTCTCGCTCGGCGCCCTCACCGGGCTGACCGAGCCGATGGTCGGGTCGGCGTCGCGGGCGCTGTGGGGACGGCTGCTCCCGCCGGGCGGCCCGCGCAACGCCGCCTACTCGTACGAGGCGATCAGCATGGAGGTCTTCTTCATCCTCGGCCCCGGCGTGGCCGGGCTGCTGGTCATGGCGCCGTGGGCGGGCACCGGCCTGGTGCTCGGGGTGGCGCTGCAGTTCACCGGCGCGGTGCTGTTCGCCCTGAGCCCGGCCGTGCGGGCGTGGGGCCCTGTTCCGGGTTCTTCGAAGTCACTGCTGGGCGCACTGGCCAGCCCGGGCATGCGCACGCTGGCCATCGCCGCACTGGGCTTCGGCGTCGTGATCGGGTTCGTCGAGGTCGCCGTGCCGGCCTCGGCCACCGAAGCGGGCCACGCGTCCGTGGGTGGCCTGCTGCTGTCGGCGTGGTCGCTGAGCTCGGTCGCGTTCGGCGTCGCCTACAGCCTGCGGCCGTGGCCACGCCGGCTGGGCCTGCGGCTGCCGGTCCTGCTCGGCGGGTTCGGTGCGCTGGTCGCGCTGCTCGCGTGGCCGTCCTCGCTGTGGGGCCTGGCGCTGATGATGCTGCTGGCGGGCGCGTTGATCACACCGCAGTCGACGGCCCACTCGACGGCGATCGAGGTGGTCGCGCCGGCCGGGACCGCGGCCGAAGCGTTCGGCTGGGTGCTCACGGCCGTGACGCTGGGGCTGGCGGCCGGCCAGTCGATCAGCGGGTACGTCGTCGAGCACGCCGGCCCGGGCGCGGCCTTCCTGGCGGCGAGTGTGGCCGGGCTGGTGCTCGCGCTGGTCGTGTGGCTGCTGCGCGGCACGGTCCGCGCGGCCCCGTCCGCTCCGGTTCCCGAGCTGGTCAACGCGTAGTCCGGCGGTTTTTGTCGGTGCCGGCCGCTAGCTTGCCGGCATGGACGTCACCGCGCCTGCCCACCGCCTCTCGGCGGCCGTCTCCGCCGCGTCACGCCTGCTGCCCGCCCGCGCCGGTCTGCGGTTGGCGGCGGACGCGGCCGGGCTGACGGTCGCCGGGGTGGCCTCGGACCTCGCCGTCCGGTTCGGCTGTCCGGCGACCACGCACACCGACGGCTCGGTCGTCATCCCCGCGGCCCCGCTGGCGGAGACGCTGAAGGTGCTGGACACGGAACTGGTCCGCCTGGTCGTCGAAGGCACGCGCCTGGCGTTGCGGCTGGACAACGCCCGGTTCGCGCTACCGCTGTTGTCCGAATCCGGTCTTGCTCCGGACCCACCGGCCCAGGTGTCCGAAGTGGACGGAGCGGCGTTCGCCTCGGCGTTGCGGGTCGTCGCGGGCACGGCGGCGAAGGACGACCCGCTGCCGCTGTTCACCGGCGTCCGCGTGCAGGCCGCCGGTGATCGGCTGACGTTGACGGCGTCCGACCGCTATCGGATGGCGGTCGCCCGGCTGCCCCTGTCCTCGCCGGGCAACTTGGACGTCCTGGTCCCGGCGGCCCTGCTGTCGGAAGCGGCCCGGCAGGCGCGTGGGAAGGTGGGCCTGCACGTGGGCCCGGGCCGGTTCGGGGTGAGCTGGCACGGAGGCCTGGTCGCGACGGCGGTCCTCGACGCGGGCTTCCTGTCGGAGGACTCGATCCCCTCGGGCACGGTGGACACAACGGTGTCGCTGCAGGCGGACGCCTTGGTGGCGGCGGTCCGTCGCGTGGGGGTGTACGCGGAGGACAGGCGAGTCCTGACTCTGGAGGTCGGCGACACCCAGGTCCGGTTGGCAAGCGCCCGGCAGGACACGGGCGAGGCGGAGGAGACGCTGAAGGCCGACGTCAGCGGCGGCCGGACGTCGCCGTCGTTCCAGGCCCGGTACCTGCTGGACGCGTTGGCGGCGTTCGCGGGCGAACGGGTGGTGCTGTCGATCCAGCCGGGGATGCGGGCGTGCATCCTGCGGGCTGCGGAGCCTGGGGAGGTGGAGCTGACGTACTACCTGATGCCGATGCTGCCGCGATAGGTCAGCCGATTCCGAGCAGTTCTGCCTAGGTCTCTGCCAGGCCGGACTTCCGGCTCGGGTCGTTCCCGGAAGCCGGCGATGGACACCGGACGATGGACTCGCCGGGTTCGAGGATCTTCGGCAAAGCCGGACGACCATCGCCGAGTGGATGAGGTCGTTGACCCGCCCGGCGTGCTGCCACCCCGGACAGGAACGACCGGATCTGCTCTTCGTTGCCGTCCATCACCTTCGACAGTTCCCGGTTGATCGTCTTCCACAGGCAGTGCGTCGCCCGCGCTACACCGGCTCCAGCGTGCCGAAGCGCTTCAGCGTCCGGATCATCGGCGCCGTCTCCACCTGCTGCACTCCCGGCAGCCCGCCCAGGTCGTCGGCCAAATACGAATACAACGCCGCGTCGTCGCGGCAGCCCACGTTCGCCACCAGGTTGGCCGGGCCCGTCGTGGCCGCCGCGAATGCCACCTGGGGGTGGCCCGCCAGTGCGCGGCCCGCCGACTCCAATGCCGATGGCGCCACCGTCAGCCAGAGCGTCGCCGTCAGGGGGTAGCCGAGCAGGGCCGCGTCCACCTCCACGTCGAAGTACACCGCTCCCGATGCGCGCAACGCCTCCAGGCGACGGCGGACCGTCGACTCCGAACGTCCGCAGGCCGTCGCCAATGTCGACATATCGGCTCGGGCGTCGTGGGCCAGGGCGGCCAGCAAGGCCGCGTCCTCCGGCTCCGGCCGGTAGGGGCCGCCCGAAGGGATACGGCGCAGCGAAGACACCTCCGAAGCCGACAGCGCGCCGGCGCGGCCCGGCCAGCCCGCCGGGCCGCCCGCGAAACGGCGCAGCAGCCGGTACGCCGTCATCGACACCACCCGGGGCGTTCTCGGCAGCTGACCCAGCAACAAGCCGTCCGCCTGCTCCCGCAGCGGCGCCCGGACGAAGCACACGATCTCCGTCCCGCCGGACATCAGGCTCACCCACTGCGTGTCGTCGCGGCGGGCCAGTCCCGCCGCGATCGCCGCCGCCGCGTCGGGGACGCAGCGCAGCCGCACCAGCCAGTGGACCTGGCCCAGCGGTGCCGCCTCCGGCACGCCGACCACCCGCAGCACCCCGGCCGACCGCAGCTTCCGGTACCGGCGCGCGATCGTCTGGTCCGAGACACCCAGCACCGCCGCGATGGTGCTGAACGACGCCCGGCCGTCCAGCTGCAGCGCGTGCGCCAGGCGACGGTCGAGGTCGTCGAGCAGGCCGGATTCCACCAGATCAGCCTTGGTGATGTCGGATTTCGTGCACGATCTCGTCGTGGATGGAACGCCCCGGCGAAGCCGCGCACGCTGGAAGCATGGACATCGACCACACGGTCTTCCTGACCAGGAACCACGCGGACACCTGGCGGCGCTACGAACAACTCGGCTTCACGCTGAGCCCGCCCTCGCGGCACTTCGCGTCCCGCACCGGCAGCGGTGCTCTCATGCCGAGCTGCACGGCGAACCGGTGCGCCTACTTCGGTGGCTCGTTCCTCGAACTGATCGGCATCGTCGACGAGACGGCCGGCGATCCGTGGCGCGTCCTGCCCCTCCTCGACGCCCGCGGCGACGGCCTCCACGGCTGCTCCTTCGGCGTCGACGACTCCGACGCCGCCGAGAGGCGGCTGCGAGAAGCCGGGCTCTCGACGTCCGGGGTGCTGAAGCTGCAACGCGACGTCGAACTGCCGGAAGGCACGCGCACCGCACGATTCCGCAGCGTCCACATCAGCCGGGACCGCACGCCCGAGGGCATCCTCCACACGGCCGAGCACCTCACCCCGGAGTACCTCCACCAGCCGCGCTACCTCGGGCATCCCAACGGCGCCCGCGCCGTGGCCGGGATCCTCCTCGTCGTCCCCGATGACGAGGTCGGCGAGTACCAGCGGCGCTACGACGTCATCACCGGTGGCCACACACCGGTCGACATCGCCGGCGTGAGCGACCTCGACGCCGTCCTGCCCGGCGAAACCCCGCGGAAGCTGCCGTACTTCGCCGCCCACGGCGTCGTGGTGGCGGATCTCGCGGCGGCGCGGAAACTGATCGAGGAGCACGTCCCGACCACCACCCACGACCGCGGGTTCTTCGTCCGCGCCGAAGACGCCTTCGGTCCCGCGGTGTACTTCGAGGAGGCACGATGATCGTCGAAACCACCACCGGCCGGATCCGCGGCGAGCAGGGCGCGTTCAAAGGCATCCCGTACGCCACCGCGAAACGCTTCGAAGCACCGAAGCCGCCGAAGCCGTGGAGCGGTGTCAAAGACGCGCTCGAAGCCGGCCCCGCCGCACCGCAGCCGCCGTCGCGGCTGGAACACGCCCTCGGCCCGATGCCCCTGCCGCAGAGCGAAGACTGCCTCTCCCTCAACGTCTTCACGCCGTCGGCCACCGGAAGCCGCCCGGTGCTGGTGTGGATCCACGGTGGCGGGTTCTCCAGCGGCTCCGGCGGCCAGGTCTGGTACACCGGCACGCGCCTGGCCCGCGACGCCGACGCCGTCGTCGTGACGCTCAACTACCGGCTCGGCGCCCTCGGTTTCGCCGCGCTGGACGGGGTGCCGCCGAACCTCGGGATCGCCGATCAGCTCGCCGCACTGGAATGGGTGCGGGACAACATCGCCGCGTTCGGCGGGAATCCGGCCGAAGTCACCCTCGGCGGGCAGTCGGCCGGGGCGCAGTCGACGCTCGCCCTCTGGTCGGCGCCGCGGGCGAAGGGCCTGGTCAAGCGGATCGCGCTGCAGAGCGCACCCCTCGGCATGCGACCGTCCACGCCGGACGAAGCCGCCGTGTCCGCCGGGCGGCTCGCCGAAGCGCTGGCCGGCGAGGACATCCGCACGGTCCCGGCCGCCCGGCTGATCGCCGCTCAGCTCGCGGTCCCCGGCAAGCCCGGCTCGATCGAACCACCGTTCCAGCTCGTCGCCGACGACGACCTCGTCGCGAAGGACCTCATCGACGCCGCACCCGAAGGCCCCGCACTGATCAGCTGGACGCGAGAAGAACTGCGCGCCTTCGTCCCCGACGCGCCCCGAGAAGCGATCGACGAAGCGAACAGCCTCTTCACCAGCGACCGGCTGGCGAAGAGGCTCGGCGCCTTCACCTACCGCTTCGACTGGCAGGCCCCGGGCAACCGGTTCGGCGCCTGCCACTGCATCGACATCCCGTTCCTCTTCGGCACCCACGACGTCTGGCCCGCGCCCATGCTCGACGGCGCCCCGAAGGGCCTCGAGAACGAGACCGGCCTGCGGGAGGTGTGGGCCGCCTTCCTCCACGGAGAACGGCCCAGCGCACTCACCCCGCCGAAGCTGAAGCTGCCTTGACCGCCGCCTCGACCTCGGCGAAGGAGGGGTTGACCATCGCCCGCGATCCGACGATCACCGTCGGCACGGTCTCGTTGCCGTTCGCGACCTCGCGGACCCGCGCGGCCGCCGCCGGGTCCTCCCAGATGTTGATCGCGCGGACGTTGAAGCCGCTCTTCGACAACGGCCGCTCCAGCGCGGCGCAGAACCCGCACCCCGGCCGCCAATAGAACTCGACCTCGACGTTGCTCATCCGTTCTCCTCCGACCGCAAGTAGTCCAGCTGCGCCTGCACGCTCCACTCGGCGGGCGCCCACAGCGCCCGGTCGACGTCGGCGTAGACGACTTCGACGACCTGGCGCGGGGTGGCGTCCGCCCCGAGCGTCTTCAAGGCCGAACGCACCTGGTCGAGCCGCTGTTCCCGGTGGGCGAGGTACTCGCGCGCGGTCGCGGGCAGGTCGGGGAGCTCCGGACCGTGACCGGGCAGGCCGACCGTCCCGGCCGGCAGCTCGATCAGCTTCCGCAGCGAACGCAGGTAGTCGCCGAGGTCATGCAGCACCGTGGTGCCGCGCCCGAGAATTGTGTCGCCGGTCAGCACCTGGCCGTCGAGGACCAGCGACACCGAGTCGTCGGTGTGCCCGGGGGTGTGCAGGACACGAAGGGAAAGGCCGCCCGCCGAAATCACTTCGCCGTCCACAAAGGACGAAGCATCGACGCACAGAGCAGGGTCGAACGCCCGCACCGGCGCGCCGGTGCGCTCGGCGAACCACGGTGCGCCCTCGGCGTGGTCGGGGTGGCAGTGCGTAAGCAGGATCAGCTCCACCGCGCCGACCCCGGCCAGCAGCTCGAGGTGCGCGAGGTCGCGGTAGCCCGGATCGACGACCACGGCCGGGCTCGACGGCGTCGCCCGCAGCACCCAGCTGTTGGTGCCTTCGAGCGTCATCGACGACGGGTTGTTCTCCAGCAGCACCGACGCCGTCTCGGACACCTGGCGCAGCAAGCCGTACGCGGGGGCGCTCATCGCTGCTCCAGCACGACGCGGACGTGGTCGTTCTCGCGGACCAGCGTCGGGGCGATCCGGACGATTTCACGCGGCGCGTTCAGGACGTCGTCGGCGGTGGCGAACGCCGCCAGCTCGCTCAGCGTCAGCCACGTCGGCGGCATCAGCATCCGGCGGCCCTCGCGCGCGTCGGCGATGGCGTCTTCCGGGCGCTGCCAGCCGGAGCTCGACGCCTCCGACGTCGCCCCGTCGGCTTCCTGGCCTTCGGGCAGCTTCGCGACGTAGAACCGGGTGTCGTACCGGCGCGGCTCCTGCTCGGGCGTGATCCAGTGCGCCCACGGACGCAGCAGGTCGGCCCGCAGGGTCAGTCCCGCCCCGGCGAGGAACCCGGCCAGCGACACCTCCCGCGTCTCCAGGGCCTGGCGCGCCGCCGCGTACGGCGTGACGTCGGTGAGCACCGCGTCCGCGCCGCCCGCGAGCAGCACGCCGGACTCTTCGAACGTCTCGCGCACGGCCGCGCAGGTCAGCGCCCGCGCGAGCGCGTCGTCGCAGCCGAACCGCGCAGCCCACCACGCCGGGTCGGGCCCGGCCCACGCCACCGACGTGTCGGCGTCGCGCCGGTCGACCCCGCCGCCGGGGAAGACGGTCATCCCGCCCGCGAACGGCATGCCCTTGACCCGGTGCTGGAGGAAGACCTCGACGCCGTCGGCGCCGTCACGGACCAGGATGACGGTGGCCGCGTCCTTCGGCGTCGCCGGCGGGCCGTCGGCGTTGGCACGGGTGGCGACCCCGGCGCCGACCGGGATGTCGAAGACAAACTCCTTTGGCTGCTCCACCCGGGCAACATACCTCCGGCACCCGGCGTCCCGTCGCGCAGTTGTGGCACGCCGGACAGCACAAAAGCGGCACTTCCACGGGAAAGTGCCGCCCTGGTGCGAAGTGAACCTAGGGTGCGGTCCAGCCGCGCTGGTCGCCACCGGAGCGGGACGCGCCGTTGAGGCGCATCTTCGCCGCCTCGGCCCGCTCGCGCTCGGCCAGCTCGGCGTGCAGCTCACGCAGCAGCGCCCGGTCGCGCTCGCTCAGGCTCGGGTCGTCCAGGTCCAGCGCCGGCAGCTCGACGACCTCGTGCATCGACGGCTTGCCCGCGGCGATCTCGCGGCCCTTCTCCGGGTCCTCGGCCAGCGCCTGCCGCAGCTGCGCCACCTCGGCCGGGGTCAGGTCGGCGGTGCGTTCCGCCCGCGTCTCCGACCGCGCCTTGCGGGACGGCTCGGGCGCGGGTGGCGTCACGATCGGCACCACCGGGGCGACCGGCTCGGCCGGCGCCGTCGTGGTGCTCGACCGCATGCTGTGCCGGCTGCCCGACTCCGCGACCGGCTCCGACGACACCGGGGCCGACGGCTTGGCCGGCTCGGGACGGTACGTCGACGCGGGCGACGACGTCGTCCCGGTCACCCAGGCCGGCGACGCGGCGGCCGAAGCGGCCTGGTGGTACTCGGAATGCGCGACGCCCGGACCGCTGACCTCGACGACGGAGTGGATCCCGGCCCGGCGCAACGCCGTGTCGACGCGGAACGCGACGGCGGGCGGGTTGCCCTCCGGGCCCAGCTCGACGAGCACCACCCGCTGCGGCAGCGCGCCCGGCACGCTGCCCGCCGGGGTGTTGCGCCACACCGCGTGCACCGAACGGACGTCCGGCAGCACCTGCAGGGTCCGGTCGAGCGCCTCGGCGATGCCGAACTCCGGGGCGTTGTCGCCGCTGAACCGGTGCGTGTTGACCGGCTCGGCCTCGTCGACCAGCAGATCGTTCGCCAGCGTCGCGTCCGACCGGCTCATCTCGAGTACCAGCGCCAGCTCGCGCTGCTCGGCGGAGCTGACCGGGATCCGGCCCGCGATGAGCGTGCCGGTGGTCAGCTCGACCGCCTCGTCGATGTGGGCCCGCGCGATCAGCTCACGAGCTTCGGTGAGCGCGCTGTCGTCGATCCGGCCCGCCAGGGCCAGCAACAGGTTGTGCAGGCGCAGGGGCACCGAGAACCCGTCCATGGGCGGGCCGTCGTGGACCTCCACCATTGCCTTGCTCCCTCCCAGCTCGCTGGCGGGCGAGCGTTATGCGGCTACTAGCCGGGTCCCCGTCACCGCGCCCACGCAGACCAGCTCTGAGTCGGCCAGCGCGGCCCGGTGGTAACCCGGCAGGTCGAAGCGCGGCGGGATGACCTCGACGCTGGGCTCTTCGTCGCCCAGAACGCGCAGCACCCGCTGCAGTTCGCCGGTCAGCCTCGGCAGCCCTGCCTGCGCGGTGATGAGCAGGACGCGCTTGGCGGTCCCCTGCCCGACCACACCGACGTGTCGCCAGCTCTGCCGCACTTCCCCCACGTCCGGGCGACCCCGCAACGTTGCGTGGATCAGAACGGACACGGAGTCGACCGAGTTAACCCATTCGGGCGCACTCGACGTGAATGTGTACCGGTTCTCGGAGACGTCGTCTACCCCCAGCGTCGAACTGACCTGGTGCCAGTCGGCGCCGTGCGGGATGAGCCCGGCCACGAGCAGGCGGTACTCCGTCTGGTCGAGGTCAATCCTGTGCTTAAGCAAAGACCTCGGCAGGGTCCGGGCGAGGGTGCCCATGGCACCTTCGCCGAGCCAGTCGCGGAACCGCCACAGCAGCTGGTCGGGCAGCCGCCCGGCCAGCCGGATCAGCAGCTCGTGGGTGGACTGCTCGATGTCCGGGTCCATCACTGCACCTCCACGATCAGTTCGACCTCCACCGGCGAGCCGATGGGCAGCTCCGCGACACCGACGGCGGACCGGGCGTGGATGCCCGCGTCGCCGAAGACCTCGCCGAGCAGTTCGGACGCGCCGTTGACGACCGCCGGCTGACCGGTGAAGCCCTCCGCGGAAGCCACGAAGCCGACAACCTTGACGATCCGCGCGACGTTGTCAATGCCGACCAGCGCGTGCACGGCCGCGAGCGCGTTGAGCGCCGAGGTGCGGGCGTGCCCCTTCGCCTCTTCGGGACTGATCTCCGCGCCGACCTTGCCGGTCGCGGCGAGCACGCCGTCGACGAAGGGCAGCTGGCCGGAGGTGTAGACGTGCTTCCCGCTCTGGACGGCGGGCACGTACGCGGCCAGCGGGGCCGCGACACCGGGCAGCTCGATGCCGAGCTCCTTCAGCCGTTCGCTCCAGGTCACCGGGTCAGCCCTTCGGACGCTTCAGGTAGGCGACGTGCTGCTCGCCGCTCGGATTCGGCAGCACGGTGACCAGCTCCCAGCCGTCCTCGCCCCACTGGTCGAGGATCTGCTTCGTGGCGTGGATCAGCAGAGGGACGGTGGCGTACTCCCACTTGGTGGCGCTCATAGCCGCGAGCGTAGCCAAGCGGGCAAGCGCACCCGGGGCCACCGCCGGAAAACGGGATGCGACGCGCCGGGGTGTGGTTCATCTCACGCTAGCGTGGGCGCGTGGAAACGTGGCGGGTGATCGCGACGGCACTGCTCGCGGCGGCCGGGCTGCCGCTGGTGCTCGTCGTGATGGCGAAAGTGCGCGACCGGACGCAGAGCTCCGGGCAGGTCGCCGTCTCCGGGGTGATCACGTTCACCCTGCTCGTCGTGGTGGGCGTGCTCACCCTCACCGTGCTGCCCGGCCTCGTGAGCTGGGTGCTCGTCGCGGGCGTCGCCGCTGCGGCCAGCGTCATGCTGCTGGCCGGCTGAGCGCTGAATTAGGGTGAAGAAGTGACCATTTCCCATGCCGGCTGGACCGACGAGCTTGCCCGCGCCCGGCTGCACTTCGTCACCGGCAAGGGCGGGACCGGCAAGACGACGCTGGCCGCCGCGCTCGGCCTCGCGCTCGCCCGCGAAGGCCGTCGCGTGCTGCTCATCGAGGTCGAAGGCCGGCAGGGCATCGCCCAGCTCTTCGACACCGAGCCGCTGCCCTACGCCGAGCAGCGCATCGCGTCCGTTCCCGGCGGTGGCGAGCTGCGCGCGCTGCACATCGACGTCGAAGCCGCGCTGCTCGAGTACTTCGAGATGTTCTACAACCTGGGCTTCGCCGGCCGGACGCTGCGGCGGATGGGCGCGATCGAGTTCGCGACCACGCTCGCGCCGGGCCTGCGTGACGTCCTGCTCACCGGGAAGATCAAGGAGTGCGTCGGCCGGACCGAGTCCGACGGGCGGCACACCTACGACGCCGTCGTCGTCGACTCGCCGCCGACCGGCCGGGTCGTCAAGTTCCTCGACGTCACCAAGGCGCTGACCGACCTCGCGAAGACCGGCCCGATCCGCGGCCAGGCCGACGGTGTCGTCCGCCTGCTGCACTCCGGGGAGACCGCCGTGCACCTGGCCACGCTGCTGGAAGAGATGCCGGTGCGCGAAACCGTCGAGGCCGTGGCCGAGCTGGACGGCGCCGACCTGCGCCCGGGCGCGGTGCTGGTCAACCGGGTCCGGCCGCCGCGGCTGCCCGCCCGTTCGGTGACCGCCGCCGCCGACGGCCGCGTCGACGCCTCCCGCGTCCGCACCGGGCTCGCCTCGGCCGGGCTGAAGCTGCCGCAGGAGACCCTGGACGCGCTGGTCGACGAGACCGTCGAGCACGCCGTGCGGGTCGCCGCCGAGCAGCGGGCCCGCGAGCAGCTCGCCGAGGCCGACCTGCCGACCCTGGAACTGCCGGACCTGACCGAGGGCGTCGACGTCGCGGCCCTCTACGACCTGGCCGAAGCCCTGACCGACCAGGGGGTGCGGTTGTGACCACCATCGACATCGACGCGCTGCTCGACGCCCCGGAAAGCCGCGTGATCGTCTGCTGCGGCTCCGGCGGTGTCGGCAAGACGACCACGGCCGCGGCGCTGGCCCTGCGCGCGGCCGAGCGCGGCCGCCAGACCGTGGTGCTGACGATCGACCCCGCGCGCCGGCTGGCCCAGGCGCTCGGCCTGCGCGAACTCGGCAACCACCCGCGGCAGGTGCAGGTCGAGGGGTTCGAGCCGAAGGGCGAGCTCTGGGCGATGATGCTCGACATGCGCCGCACGTTCGACGACATGGTGCGCGTGCACGCCGGCCCCGAGCGCGCCGAGCAGCTGCTCCAGAACCCCTTCTACCAGACGATTTCCACGTCGTTCTCCGGCACGCAGGAGTACATGGCGATGGAGAAGCTGGGCCAGCTCGCCGCCACCGGCGAGTGGGACCTGATCATCGTGGACACCCCGCCGAGCCGGTCCGCGCTGGACTTCCTGGACGCGCCGACGCGGCTTTCCTCCGCCTTGGACGGCCGGATGATCCGGCTGCTCACCGCCCCGGCGAAGGCCGGCGGCTGGGGCCTGCGCAAGGTGGTCAACGCCGGGTTCTCGATGTTCGCCAAGGCGGTGTCGACGATCATCGGCGGCCAGCTGCTGACCGACGCGTCGGCGTTCATGCAGGCCTTCGACAGCATGTTCGGCGGCTTCCGCGAGCGCGCCCGCAAGACCGCGGAGCTGCTGCGCTCGTCCGGGACGTCGTTCCTGGTCGTGGCCGCGCCGGAGCCGGACGCGCTGCGGGAGGCGTCCTACTTCGTGGAGCGGCTGTCGGCCGAGTCGATGCCGCTGGGCGGGCTGATCGCGAACCGGACGCACCCGGTGCTCGCGAAGCTGTCCCGCGGGGAGGCACTGGCGGCGGCCGAGACGCTGCAGAGCGCCCCCTTGGCCGAGGCGGTGCTGCGGCTGCACGCCGACCGCGTCGAGCTGGCGGCGCGCGAGGAACGGCTGCTGGCGCGGTTCACCCGGGCCCACCCGGAGGTAGCGCTGGCGAAGGTGCCGGCACTGGCCGGCGACGTGCACGACCTCGACGGCCTGCGCGACATCGGCGTGAAGCTCGCGGGCTGAGCGGTACGGGCGGCGCGGCAGCAGGACCGCGCCACCCGTGGCCGGTCAGCCGACCTCGACGCGTTCCTTCGCGTCGCGCTTGGCCGCTTCGAGCAGGTCAGCCCAGCTCACCACGTCGGGACGGCGGCGCAGCAGCGCTCGCCGCTCCCGTTCGGTCATGCCGCCCCAAACGCCGAAGTTGATCCGGCCGTCGAGCGCTTCGGCGAGGCATTCCGTGCGGACCGGGCAGCCCATGCAGACCGCTTTCGCGCGGTTCTGCTCCGCACCCCGGACGAACAGGCCGTCCGGATCGGCGTCCCGGCAGGACGCGTTGATTCGCCAGCTCGACTGGTTGGTTTCCATACCCCCAGCTCCCTACCCTGGTGATCGACGCACCAGCGGGGAAAGGCACTGCGCTCCTTGCCCCCGCGAGCGTGTCTCCCTCAGCTCACGTCGGTTACCCGGGCACCTCCCCGGTGCCGGTGCCGCCGTTCGGACCAGGCGAGCTCCCACTCGCGTTGATCCATCCGTCGGCTTGTCTTCGTGAGACGTTGACGGACTGTAGGGGCCCTCGGTTCCCCCCGTCGAGACCCAGAATGCCTTCCGTTACCAGTTGTCACCGAAGGGGGTCTGTTTTGTCACTGATTTCACGCCGCCGGGGACACGGCGTCACCGCCGCCTGACTCACTCCGGGTAGCCTGGCCCTCGTGCGAAAAGCGGATGGTTTGTTCAAGCTCATCGGCCTCTGCCTGCTCGCGGGGGTGCTGGTCGCCGGCATGCTCTTCCCAGTCGTGGGGGCCGCCGGTGTCATGTCCAACCAGGCGAGCGAGACGGTCGAGAAGACCTCCTCCGATCTCGCGGACATCCCGCCGCCGCTGGTGACGACGGTCACCGACAGCACCGGCAAGCCGATCGCGACCCTGTACAACCAGTACCGGCTGCCGATCACCGAGAACCAGATCAACGAGGCCATGAAGTGGGCCCTGGTCTCGGTCGAGGACAAGCGGTTCTACGAGCACCACGGCGTCGACTGGCAGGGCACGCTGCGCGCGGCCGTCAGCAACAGCACCGGCGCCGACACCCAGGGCGCCTCGTCGCTGACCCAGCAGCTCACCAAGAACTACCTGATCAACGTCGTCTACCGGAACGACCCGATCGGGCAGAAGAAGGCCCAGGAGCAGTCGATCTCCCGCAAGCTGAAGGAAGCGCGGATCGCGATCAACCTCGAGACGAAGCTGACCAAGCAGCAGATCCTCGCCAACTACCTCAACATCGTCGAGTTCTCCCGGCAGATCTTCGGGATCGGCGCGGCGGCGCACGCGTACTTCGACACGGTCCCGGAGAAGCTCACCGTGCCGCAGGCCGCGCTGCTGGCCGGCCTGGTGAACAACCCGATCAACAACGACCCGTGGAACCACCCGGACAAGGCCACCGCGCGCCGCAACCTGGTGCTCGACCGGATGGTGGACAACAAGAAGCTGGCGAAGGCCGACGCGGACCGCTTCAAGGCCGAGCCGCTGGGCGTGGTCCCGGACAGCCCGAAGAAGCCGCCGGCCAACTGCATCGGCGCGGGCCCAGAGTCCGGGTTCTTCTGCCAGTACGTCGAGGACTACCTCCTCAAGGCCGGCGGGATGACCAAGGACCAGCTCTACACCGGCGGCTACACGATCAAGAGCACGCTGGACGAGCGCGCCAACCACGAGGCGAAGGTCTCGGCGGAGGCGCAGGTCAACAAGACGCAGCCGTACATCGCGAACACGTTGTCGCTGATCAAACCGGGCAAGGACCGCCACGAAGTGGTGGCGCTGGCGGCGAACCGCGACTACGGGCAGAACCAGGACGCGGGCCAGACGACGTACACCTTGCCCGCGGGTGTCTACAACACGGGTGGTGCCGGGTCGACGTTCAAGATCTTCACCTCGGCGGCGGCCCTCGACAAGAAGATCGCGGGGATCTATTCGCCGGTGGACATGCCGGACTCCTACACGTCGCACGTCTTCTGGACCGCCAAGAGCGGGTGCAGCACCACCCCGACCGGGAAGCCCAACTCCTACTGGTACTGCGTCGGGAACGCCGGGGACTACAGCCGGGTGGGTGCCAACGCGACGCTCCAGACGGCCCTGGCGACGTCACCGAACACCACGTTCGTGGCACTCGAGGACCAGCTCGGCGGCACCGGTCCGGCCATCGACATGGCCAAGCGGCTCGGTCTGCGCGACACGATGGGGAGCAACATCGGGGGCGGGACGGTCGATCCGAAGGCGGACAAGGACGAGAAGCGCCTGAGCCAGGCCGAGTACTACGGCCCGCGAGGGAACAACCCGGGATTCGGCGCGTTCACGCTCGGGTTCAGCCCGGTGAGCGGCCTCGAGATGGGCAACGTCGCCGCGACGATCCTCTCCGGCGGCGTGTGGTGCCCGCCGACACCGATCGCCGGCGTGACCGACCGCAACGGGCAGCCGGTGCCGGTCAAGGAAGCGCCGTGCGAGCAGGCGGTGCCCGAAGGCCTGGCGAACACCCTGGCGGTCGGGATGAGCAAGGACGACCAGCCGGGCGGCACCTCGGCCAAGGCGGCCAGTGAGGTCGGCTGGGACCGGCCGATCATCGGCAAGACGGGTACGACGCAGGCCAACGTCTCGGCGGCGTTCGTCGGTGGCACCCCGCAGATGGCGGGTGCGGCGATGACGTTCAAGTTCGGCGGCGGCAAGGGCGGTATCTGCGACGCCGGCCCCGGCCGGGTCAGTCTTTGCCCGGGCGGCCGTGACGGCAACATCTTCGGTGGGCACGCCCCGGCCCGGACGTGGTTCGGCGCGATGAAGAACATCCTGGACGCCAGCCAGCCGAGGTTGGAGCTCCCGGCCCCGGACCCGCAGTACATGGGCGGCGGCGCCCGCTAGGTTCACCCCGCCGAAGCGGGGCGGGAGGTCACCCCTCCCGCCCCGCTTCGGCGTTCAGCCGCCGGGCATGGTGGAGAGGATCTGCTCGTTCCACCAGTAGTAGAGCTGGTCCAGCTCGTCGGCGTTCGTCACCTTCGCCGACTTCAGCAGGCCCGCCAGCAGGTTCTGCTTGTCCGTCCACACGAGCATCGCCGGGTCGCCCAGGTAGCACGTCAGGTACTCGCCCGGCACCGGATTGCGCTTCTCCGCGCGGTAGTAAGTGCCCCAGATCTTCGGCACCTTCACCGGGCGGCACGCACCCTGGGCGTCGTTGCGGGTCAGCCCCTGCGCCTTCACGATGGCCTGGAAGAACGCGTCCATCGCCGCCGCGTCGGGGAAGCGGAGGAACCGTGCGCCCGTCGGCTGCTTGAGCACCACGTTCCCCGACGCCACATCTCCGACGTTCGAGTCCGCGCACTCCACCGCGGCCACCGCGCCCGCGTCCGGCGCCGCGTCGGCGCAGCTCGCGTTTCCCTGGTACGCCGAGGGCAGGGCGCCGTACAGCTTGGTGTCGTGCGGCGGCTTCGATTCCGAAGTGGACGGTGCTTCGCTGGAAGTTTCCGTTGCCGGCGCGGAAGTTTGGCCGGTGATCGAGGGATTCACCGGCCCCGGCCCGGCCGTCTGGGCCGCTCTGTCCTTCGTCACGACGTACGTGATCACCAGCGCCACCACGACGACTCCCGCCAACGCGGCGCAGAGCGCGATCCACCGGTTCCGCTGCGACTTCGCGGCCGGCGGGGCGATCGGCGGCGGTCCGGTGAACGGTCCCGTCGGCGGACCCGGGTGCGGCGCCGTCGGGAGCGGCATCGGCCGCGGCGGGGTCATCGGCGCCGGAGCGGCGTGCGGCACAAAGCCCGGCAACGTCTTCTGCCACGTCGGGATCGGCGGTGCCGGCGCGGTCACCGCCGCGCGGACGGCGTCGGCGAACGCCCCCGCCGTCGGGTAGCGGTCGGCGGGGTTCTTCGCCATGCCGCGCGCCACCACGGCGTCCAACGCCGGCGGCAGGCCCGGCCGCGCCTGGGAGAGCACCGGCGGCGGTGCGGTCAGGTGCGCCCCCATCTGCGCCGCCGCGCCTTCCGCCGGGAACGGGCGGCGCCCGGTCAGGCACTCGAAGAACACGCACGCGAGCGCGTAGACGTCGACGAGACCGGTGATCGGGGCGTCGCCGAAGCGTTCCGGCGCCATGTAGTCGAGGGTGCCGATCACGTTGCCGGTGCCGGTGATCGACGTTCCCTCCGCGGTCATCGACCGCGCGATGCCGAAGTCCACCAGGTACACGAAGTCGGCGCTCGTCACGAGCACGTTCGACGGCTTGACGTCGCGGTGCACCAGGTCGTCCGCGTGGGCGGCGTCCAGCGCGCCCGCGACCTGGGCCA
Organism: Amycolatopsis sp. NPDC058278; assembly: GCF_042881395.1. Classification (NCBI taxonomy): domain Bacteria; kingdom Bacillati; phylum Actinomycetota; class Actinomycetes; order Pseudonocardiales; family Pseudonocardiaceae; genus Amycolatopsis; species Amycolatopsis sp. NPDC058278. The sequence goes on from NZ_JBHVXZ010000029.1 coordinate 42,744, forward strand.
CGATCCCGGCGGCCCGCGCGGGCTCGAGCGGCCCGTCTGCCAGGAGCTCCTTGAGGTCGCGGCCTTCGACGAGCCGCATGTCGAGGTACAGGCGGCCGTCGATCTCGCCGTAGGCGTGGATCGGGATCACGTGCGGTTCCCGCAGCCGCGCGACGATCTGCGACTCGCGGCGGAACCGCGCGCGGAAGGCTTCGTCGGTGACGAACGGCTCGGACAACAGCTTCAGCGCGACGACGCGGTCGTGCGCCGTGTCGTACGCGCGGTGGACCTCGCCCATGCCGCCGCGACCCAGCAGGCCTTCGATCCGGTACGGCCCGAACTGCTCCATCGTTCTCCCCAAGCCCCCCGGCTCAAGACCTGTCGTCAGGCCGACGCAGATGCTAAGCGGCAGGTTCCCCGGAACGGCGGCGAAGTCATCCAACTGTTGAGCACGTATCCTGGACTTCGTGAGCACGCTCAGTAACACACGCACGTCGGGGGCGACGGCCGCGCGCCTCGCCGCGGGGACGGTGGCGCTCGGCGCCGCGACCCTCGGTTACGCCGTCGGCATCGAACGGCGCCGCTGGACCCTCCGCACCGCCGAACTGCCGGTGCTGGCGCCGGGATCCCGGCCGTTCACCGTCCTGCACGTCTCGGACCTGCACATGCTGCCCGGCCACCACAGCAAGCAGCGCTGGGTCGCCGCGCTCGACGAGCTGAACCCGGACCTCGTCGTCAACACCGGGGACAACCTCTCGCACCGGACGGCCGTGCCGTCGGTGCTGCGCGCGCTGGGCCCGCTGCTCGACCGGCCCGGCGTGTTCGTCTTCGGCAGCAACGACTACTACGCGCCCAAGCCGAAGAACCCGGCCCGCTACCTGATGCCGCGGGGCAAGAAGAAGCGCATCCACGGCGTCCAGCTGCCGTGGCGCGACCTGCGCGCGGCGTTCGTCGAGCACGGCTGGACCGATCTGACGCACGTCCGCCGCACGATCGACGTCGGCGGGCAACGGGTGTTCGCGGCCGGCGTCGACGACCCGCACCTGCGCCGCGACCGCTACACCGACATCGCGGGCCCGGCCGACAGCGGCGCGGCGCTGCGCCTCGGCGTGACGCACTCGCCGGAGCCGCGGGTGCTGGACACGTTCGCCACGGACGGTTACGACCTCGTCCTCGCGGGCCACACCCACGGCGGCCAGCTCCGGCTCCCGGGCTACGGCGCCATCGTCACCAACTGTGACCTGGATCGCAGCCGCGCGCGGGGTGCGTCGAGGTGGGGGGCGCACATGTGGCTGCACGTCTCGGCTGGGCTGGGGACGTCGCCGTGGGCACCGGCGCGGTTCGCGTGCCCGCCCGAAGCGAGCCTGTTGACGCTGGTCCCGCGCGGATCGGGGTCGCCGGAGCCACGTAAGTCGGCCCCCCGAAAAGCCCGCGACACCGTCCGCTAGACTTCTCCACGACCCGTTAAGCAGTACCTCGGGGTGTGGCGCAGCTTGGTAGCGTGCCTCGTTCGGGTCGAGGAGGTCGTGGGTTCGAATCCCGCCACCCCGACGAGTAAGAGCCGGTGTCTTCGGACACCGGCTCTTCTGGTTTCAAGGTCTGGTCGCCGTCACCTCGACCCAGCACTGGCTGAAATCGCCGTCGCCGCTGCGGACCCACGTCAGTGCCGAGCGAGCCGCACTCGCCAGCTGGTCGCGGTCGCGGCCGAACTGCGGATCCGCCACCGCCTCACTCAACCGGGACTCCACGTACTTCGCCAGACCCCGGTACGTCATGTCCTCGCGGTAGCGGGCGCGCGAGGCGATCTCGGTGAACCCCGCCGACGCGCAGTAGTCCGCGATCGTGCGGCCGGCGAACGGGTCGCCGCCCGCGCGGCGGCGCAGCAGGTAGTGCCCGCGCAGGGCCGCGTCGACGTTCGCCGTCTTCGGGCGCAGCCGCGCCTTGCTCCAGTCCGATGTGGACAACGCCAGCCTGCCGCCGGGGCGGAGCACCCGGTGCAGCTCCGCCAGCGCGTCCCGCGGGGTGGCGAGGTGCTCGAACAGCGCATGGGAAAACGCCACGTCCACGCTGCCGTCCGCGAAGGGCAGGTCGTACGCCGACGCCACCAGGAAGTCCACTGTGGAACGTCCGGCGCGGCGGGCCGCGTCCCGGGCCATCGCCACCTGGCCCGCGTCGCGGTCGACGCCCGTCACCCGGGACTCCGCGGCCAGGCCCAGGGTGATCGAGCCGGGACCGCAGCCGAGGTCGACCACCCACATGCCCGGCCGGAACAGGGGCTGGGCGAACGTCGCGCGCTCCGCCGCCGTGCGCGCGGACATCATCGACACCGCGTCTCGCCCGTAGCCCGGCGCGTAACCCTCCAGCACCCCGCACACAGTACGGCCAGAAGGTGGCAGGATCGAGGGGTGAGCACGCAGTCAGCCAACCAATATCCGCCCGCGGTGGTCCCGGACCGGCTGTTCGACGAGGCCGAAGCCGAAGCCCGCTGGCGCGCCCGCTTCCACGCCCCGCGCATCTCCGTGCCCGAGTGGGCCCGCGACGCCCCCGACGCCAACGTCTACGTCTCCAACGCCAGCGGTGTCTGGGAGGTCTACGCCTGGAACCGCGCGACGGACGAGCACCGCCGCGTCACCGACCGGCCCAACGGCACACTGCACTCGACGCCGTCCCCGGACGGCGAGTGGATCTGGTGGTTCGACGACACCGACGGCGACGAGTTCGGCTCCTGGGTGCGCGAGCCGTTCGCCGCGACCGAGGGCAGCAAGCCGGAGAAGGCCGTCCCGGACGTCCACGACGGCTACCCGGCCGGCCTGGAGATCGGCACGCGGGTCGTCGCGGCCGGCGTCTCGACCGACGACGGCAGCGAACTGTTCGCCCGGATCGGCGGCGAGACACGCCGCTTCTACAGCCACCCGGACGACGCCGGCATCGCGTCCCTGTCCCGTGACGAGAGCCTGATCGCGATCTCGCACTCCGAGCACGGCGATTCGCGCCACCCCGCGCTGCGGGTGCTCGCGACCGACGGGTTCGAGACCGTCGCCGAGAAGTGGGACGGCGAAGGCAAGGGACTGTCCGCGCTCGAGTTCTCCCCGCTGTCCGGCGACCAGCGCCTGCTGGTGCTGCACGAGCGGCGAGGCCGCGAGGAGCTGCTGGTCTGGGACGTTCGGGCCGGCACGGAGACCGAGATCGAGCTGGACCTGCCCGGCGAGGTCGTCGCGGGCTGGTACCCGGACGCGCGGGCCCTGCTCGTCGTCCACTTCCACGAGGGCCGCAGTTCGTTGTACCGCTACGACCTCGACACGGCCGAATTGTCCTCTGTGGACACCCCGGCCGGCCGGATCGGCGGGGCGGGCGTCCGCCCGGACGGCACGGTCGAGTACTCGTGGTCCAGCGCCGCCGAGCCGACCGCCGTGCGTGCGCGGACCACCGACGGCACCGACGCGATCCTGCTCGAGCCGCCGGGCGAGCGGGCGCCGGGCTCGGAGCCGGTGACCGACGCGTTCGTCGAAGGCGTCGGCGGCCGGATCCACGCCCTCGTCTCACGGCCTTCGGGCGCGCCGGACGGTCCGCTGCCCACGGTGTTCTCCCTGCACGGCGGCCCGCACGCGGCGGACGAGGACCGCTTCTCCGCCTACCGCGCGACCTGGCTCGACGCCGGGTTCGCCGTGGTCGAGGTCAACTACCGCGGCTCGACCGGCTACGGCTCGGCCTGGCGCGACGCCATCGAGGGCCGTCCCGGCCTGACCGAGCTGGAAGACGTCGCCGCGGTGCACGACTGGGCCATCCAAAGTGGACTCAGCGATCCGGGCAAGTGCGTCGTGAACGGCGCTTCGTGGGGCGGCTACCTGTCCCTGCTCGCGCTCGGCACGCAGCCGTCGCGGTGGGCGGCGGGCGTCGCCGGGGTGCCGGTGGCGGACTACGTCGCCGCGTACGAGGACGAGATGGAGCAGCTGCGCTCGTTCGACCGCGCGCTCTTCGGCGGCTCGCCGGAGGACGTGCCCGCCGTGTACCGGGAGTGCTCGCCGATCACGTACGTCGACGCCGTGACGGCGCCGGTGCTCGTGCTGGCCGGCGACAACGACCCGCGCTGCCCGATCCGCCAGATCGAGAACTACCTCGACCGGCTCGGCGGCCGCGACCTGCACCACGAGTTCTACCGCTACGACGCCGGCCACGGCTCGCTGGTGATCGCCGAGACGATCAAGCAGACGTCGATCGAGGTCCACTTCGCCCTGCGGGCCCTCGGCCTGCGCTGACGCACCCGCCGGGAGACCTGCCCGGTCTCCCGGCGGCTCAGCGTTCGGAGTGCAGGACGCCGCCGGTGGCCCAGTGGTCGGCGCCGACCTCGACGAGCGTCACCTGGACACCTTCGGGCTTGCCGCCGCAGGTGCGGATGAAGGCGTCGGTCAGCTCCCGGACCAGGGCGCTCTTCTGGGCCGGCGTGCGGCCGGGGAACATGGCAACGCTGATCATCGGCATGGCGGCTCCTGCGTTAGGTGGGACGCCGCGAAGCCTAGAGCCCGCGGTTCACCGCCTGCAGCCGGCCGACCGCCGCCGCGTCACCCTCGAAGCCCAGGTGGACGGCGTCGCGGCCGAAGACGAACAGCAGCAGGTCCACCTGCTCCCCGACGATCGTGACGGGGTCGGGGCCGGTCTTGACGGCGGCCTCGCGGCCGTCCTTCGTGCGAAGCGTGACGCCGACGGGTGACTTCCGGAGGTTCAGCTTCGCCGACTGCTTCGCCGAGCGCCAGGCGGCGGCGTCCCGGGCGGGGTCCGCGGGCCGCGGCGCCCAGCCGTCCTGCGCGCGCCGGACGTCCTCGTGGTGGACGAGGAACTCGGCGGTGTTGGTCAGCTCGTCGAGCGGGCCGAGCGCGGTGGGCCAGAACTTCGCCGGCCCGTTCCGCACCTGCTCGACCAGGCTCACCCAGGGTTTCGCGGCGTACCGGTCCTGCACCTTCTTGGTGTACCCGGCGAGCGCCGGCACGAGGATGCCGGGAGCGGCATCCGCCCGGTGCTCCCGCACGACGAGGTGCGCGGCGAGGTCCCGCGTGGTCCAGCCCTCGCACAACGTCGGCGCGTCGGGCCCGAGTTCTTCGAAGAGCGAGCTCAACGCCTGGCGTTCGTCTGCAGCGACACCCATGAGGGTGACGTTACTCGCTGGTAGAGGCGCTGGCGACGGGAAGAGACCGCGGGCACGTGCCACAGCTCGCGCTGCGCCGCAACCGCCTGTCCACAGGTTCCAGGCCGGGTCGCCGATTTCCGTGGGTTGCTGGGATGTGCCGGCGGTGTTCGGTCCCTGGCAGACGATCTGACCCTGGCATCGCCGGATGGCCGGTGACGGCACCTGGGCGCTCCCGCGGCGGCTGGAGCACCAAAGTGCACCATCTCGTCGACGGGAACGGCCGGCCGCTGGTGACGCTGGTCGGGCCCGGTCAGGCTGGTGATGCGCCGATGTTCCCGCACATCTGCGCGACCGCGGCATCACCGCGGTGATTGCCGAACCTGCCGATCAGGCCGGGCACCGCAAACGGCGTGGTTCCCGCGGCGGTCGCCCACCGGCCTTCGACGCGGTCGACTACCGATCAGCGGTCGTCCTGCATGCCGTGTTCAGCTGGACCAAGGCAGTGTCAGACACGCACTAGTGGTGGAACGCGGTCGCCTTCGTGGGGTCTTTCGGGCGGCCGCCCAGCTGCTCCAGCTCCGGGAGCACCCGCCGCAAATCCGCCAGCAGCAGGTCCGCCAGGTCGTGCGTGAAGCCGTTGCGGACGACGATGCGCAGCACCGCCAGGTCCGTCCGGTGCTCCGGGAACGTGTACGCCGGTACCAGCCACCCCCGCTCGCGCAGCCGGCGGGACACGTCGAAGACGTCGAAGCCGGCGTCCGGGCGGGTGGTGAACGCGAACACCGGTAGCTGATCACCGCGGGTCAGCAGTTCGAACGGCCCCAGCGACGCGATCCCGGACGACAAGTGCGTGGCGACGTCACGCGAAGCCTGCTGCACCGCGCGGAACCCTTCCCGGCCGAGCCGGACGAACGTGTAGTACTGGGCCGCGACCTCGGCTCCCGGGCGGGAGAAGTTCAACGCGAACGTCGGCATGTCGCCACCGAGGTAGTTGACGTTGAACACCAGCTCGGACGGCAGCGCGGCCTTGTCGCGCCAGATCACCCAGCCGACGCCCGGGTACACCAGCCCGTACTTGTGGCCCGACGTGTTGATCGACGCCACGCGCGGCAGGCGGAAGTCCCACTCCAGGTCCGGGTCGAGGAACGGGGCGATCATCGCGCCCGAAGCGCCGTCGACGTGCACCGGGATGTCCCAGCCGGTCCGCTCGAGAAGCGCGTCCAACGCCGAAGCGATCTCCGCGACCGGCTCGTAGCTGCCGTCGAACGTCGAGCCGAGGATCGCCACCACGCCGATCGTGTTCTCGTCGCAGCGCGCGACGGCTTCGTCGGCGGTGAGGTGGTACCGGTCGCCGTCCATCGGGACCAGCCGCGGCTCGACTTCCCAGTACTCGCAGAACTTCTCCCAGCACACCTGGACGTTCGCGCCCATGACCAGGTTCGGCTTCCCGCTGCGGCCGAGGCGGGCCCAGCGCCGCTTCAGCGCCATCCCGGCCAGCATGCACGCTTCCGACGAGCCGGTCGTCGAGCAGCCCATGATGTCGACCGGGTCGGGCGCGTGCCACAGGTCGGCCAGGATGTTCACGCAGCGCCGCTCGAGCTCGGCCGTCTGCGGGTACTCGTCCTTGTCGATCATGTTCTTGTCGACGCACTCGGCCATCAGCTCACGCGCCTGCGGCTCCATCCACGTCGTGACGAAGGTGGCGAGGTTGAGCCGCGCGTTGCCGTCGAGCATCAGCTCGTCGCGCACGAGCTGCAGCGCGGTGTCCGGCGGCAGCGAGTCGTCGCGCAGCTTGTCGTGCGGCATGACGAAGCCCGCCGCGAGCGCCGGGTTCGCCCCGGCGTAGAGCGGGTTCGTTCCCGCCGTGCGGGCCGGGCGATCGGCTTTCCCCTGATGCAAGACCATGCCACCGAACGTACTGGCCGCGGCCGCACGAAAGAGGCCGCTCCATCCGGAACGGCCCCTTTGGTGGGAAAATCAGGCCTGCTGGGCCTGCCACATCCAGTGCGCCTCTTCCAGCGCCCGGGTGATCTCGATCAGCAGGTCCTGCGTGACGAGGTCGCTCTTGTCGGTCTCGTCGATGCGCTGGCGCAGCCGCTCGATGAGCGTGGCCAGGATGTCGACGATCGCGGCGACCGTGGCCTCGACCGACTGCCAGTTGTCCGGGTACTCGGGCACGCCCGAGCTCTCGACGACGGTCTTCGCCTTGCCGTTCGGCGAGATGCCGATGGCGTTGGCGCGCTCGGCGACCTCGTCGACGTACTGGCGTGCGGTGTTCACGAGCTCGTCGAGCTGCAGGTGCGCACTGCGGAAGTTCGATCCGACGACGTTCCAGTGCGCCTGCTTGGCGATGAGGGACAGGTCGACCAGGTCGACCAGCGTCGCCTGGAGGGCGTTGCCGGTGATCTCCTTGTCGGCCTCGGAAAGCGGGCTCTTGATCGGAGACTTGCTCATCTGGCGATGATCCTTTCCTCGTACTGGTTCGGACCGGGGCGGGTCAGACGGTGGCGGAGAGCGCGACCTCGATGTTGCCGCGGGTCGCGTTCGAGTAGGGGCACACCTGGTGCGCCTGCTCGACCAGCTGGTCGGCCTGGGCCTGGTCGAGGCCCGGCAGCGAGACGTTCAGCGCGACGCCGAGGCCGAACCCGACCTCCTGCTTGAGCACGCTGACCTCCGCCGTCACGGTCGAGCCGTTCAGCGGCACCTTGGCCTGACGCGCGACGAGCTGCAGCGCGCTGTGGAAGCAGGCCGAGTAGCCGGCGGCGAACAGCTGCTCGGGGTTGGTCTTGTCCCCACCGGGGCCACCCATCTCCTTCGGGATGGCCAGCGACTCGTCGATGACGCCGTCGGACGACGTCACTTCGCCGTTGCGGCCGTCGCCGCGCGCCGTTGCCACCGCGGTGTAGATCGCCTGACCCATGCTCAGCCTGCCTTCTGTCGCGGACGCTCCACAGCGAGCGTCTCACTGGGCACAACATCCCGCAGCCGCGGAACGGTGCCCCACATGGCAGGCATCACGTGGATTGCTTACCCAGCGACCACCGGGCGAAACGTCTGTGACAATCGGGGCTCCGCCCCGGGCCGGGGGCTCCGCCACCCGGAACCCCCGAACTCCTCATGCGGTGCGGGTCACGGCGAATTCGGCGACCTGCCGCCCGATCAGGCGAAGGGTGCGGACGCTCTTCTCGTCCGAGGCCCCGCCGGCCTCGTCGAACTTGGTCTCCGCCGAGTTGATCGAGCCACCCAGCGGGGTGGCCCAGCCGCGCAGAGCGTGCGTGATCGTGCGGAGCTGCTCGAGCGTGGTCACCGCGGCCTGCCAGCCGTACGCGACGGCGGCGAGGCCGACCGCGCGGCCGTCCAGGTAGGGGCGGCGGTCGCCGCGCAGGTCCTCGACGTAGTCCAGGGCGTTCTTGACCAGGCCGGACAGCGCGCCGTGGTAGCCCGGCGAGACGACGATGAGCCCGTCCGCCTCCCGGATGGCCTCCACCAGCCGGGTGGCGCGCTCGTCGCGCTCCGGGACACCGGCGTCGTAGAACGGCAGCACGAGATCCGGGCCGGTGATCAGCCGGGTCCGGACGCCCGTTTCGGCGGCGCCGTCGAGCGCGATCTGCAGCGCGCGCTCGGATTGGGAGCCCTCCCGCAGAGAGCCGCCGATCCCGAGCACGTTGATCGTCCTGGCTGAAGTCACGTTTTCAGGCTAACCCCTCCACTTAACTGGAGGACCAGACTCTGGGACGGAGGTCCTGGTCACAACTGGACCTGCTACCTACTGGCAAGTAACCTCACACGCAGTCCCGAGGCTGATGGAGGCACCATGGCGATCCCGCTCCCCGTCCGCGCCCAGGCGGCCGCGTCGCAGCTCGCGTTCTGGCTGCCCACGCCGGTGCGGCGGGCGGTCGCAGGCCGGACCGTCCGCATCGACGGCCAGGACCTCGCGCTCGACGCCCAGCTCCTCCTCCGGCTCCAGAAGATCGCCCGAGCCGAGCTGGTGCGCGGCTCGGTCGAGCAGTCACGGACCCTGCTCGACGCGGGCAGGCACCTGGTCAGCGGCAAGCCGATCGAACCGGTTTCGGTGCGCGAGATCGCCGTCCCGACACCGGATGGCGACTTGCCCGCGACGCTGTACACGCCGGTCGGGCTGCCCGAGGAGTCGCCGCTGCTGGTGTTCTTCCACGGCGGCGGCTGGGTGATCGGCACCCGCGCGAGCCACGACAACGCCGTCCGCTTCCTGGCCAAGCACGCCGGGGTGCGGGTGCTGTCGATCGAATACCGGCTGGCCCCGGAGTTCCCGTTCCCGGCGGCGACGGAAGACGCGCTGGCGGCGTTCGAGTACGCGGTGGCGAAGGCGGGTGACCTGGGTGCCGACCCGGCGCGGATCGCGGTCGGCGGTGACAGCGCGGGCGGCAACCTCGCCGCCGTGACCGCCCAGCAGGCCGTCCGCCGCGGCGGCCCGGTCCCGGCGTTCCAGCTGCTGATCTACCCGGCGACGGACTTCGCGCGGCGCTACCGCTCGCAAGACCTGTTCGCCGAGAACCTGTTCCTGACCGACGTGCACATGAAGTGGTTCGAAGGCCATTACGTGCCCGAAGGCACTGACCTGACCGATCCGCGGCTCTCGCCGTTGCGCGCGGACGACCTGAGCGGCCTGCCGCCGGCCTTGATCGTCACGGCGGGGTTCGACCCGTTGCGCGACGAAGGTGAGGCGTACGCGGAGAAACTGCGCGAAGCGGGGATCGAGGTGGCCCTGCGCCGGCACGAGGACCTGATCCACGGGTTCATCAACTTCACCGGCGTCGGCACCCGGTTCCGGGAAGCGCTGGCGGAGATGGCGGGCGCCCTGCGGCAGGGATTGTCCGAAGTGCACTGACCCCGGCCCGGCGGCGAACGCCTCGGAGCCCGGCGCGGAGAAATGTCCGCGGCCGGGCTCCGGGCCCCCTGTTCCCTTCGGTGGCTACGACCCCGGGACCGGCAGCGGCGGCACCGGCAGCGGGGGCACCGGCAGGCCGCCGAGCAGCCCGCCCAGGATGCCGGTGACGGCCGCGAGCAGCGCCTTCACCAGGTCGCTGACGATCTTCAGCGGGCCGGGCAGATCGGGCAGCGACGGGATCGGCAGCGGCAACGGCGGCAGCTGGCGCGCCTTCGCCTTCGGGTCGGCCAGCAGCCGGGTGGACTCGTCGGCGCGCCCCTTGGCCAGGCCCGCCAGCTGCCCGGTCTCGGTCTGGACCGTGTAGCGCTTGCCGGCCGCGATGTCCGCGAGCACCGGGCTCAGCTGCCCCAGGTCCGTTCGCGTGGCGCCGACGTCGCCCGCGTAGGCCACCTTGGTGAGGTCGTCACGCATCTGGAGCACCTGTGCGGCGAGGGCCTGGGTGCTGGAGGAACCCTTGCCCCCTCCCGGGTTCGCCGACGCGATCCCCGCCGTCCCCACCGCCAGCAGACTGCCGGCCGCCACCAGAGCGATGACTCGCCCGAACTTGGCTTTCATTCCTTACCTCCTGGCATCGAGACCTGACGGGGTAAATCGATACCCCCCGTGTCGGAGATAAGCCACTCGATCACCGATTCGGGATGTTTAACACCCTTACGTGCCGGATCCGAATGAGGCGAACTGGCCCGCATTGGATTAACCGCGAAACCTTGCCCGTCCCTCCGAAGATCATCATGACCGATTCCGATGATCACCGCTGGTAGCATCCGTCCACTATGGAACGGTCGGGTAACCCACCCGAGTGTAAACCGTGATCATTTAGCTTCATCACTCCGTCGGACCGTGCGTCCCGACTGCTCCAGATAGGGCATCCCCCACGCTCGCCCCGCCACCCACACGGTTCCCCCTGAGGCGGACGGGAAAATGCGAAATCAATTCCGGAATTCGCGTCCGCTCAGAGCGGCAGTCCCGCTTCCAGGTGAGCCAGCGCCTTGTCGAGGATCACCAGGGTGTCGGCGCCGGGGTCCGCCGCGGCCCCGGCGAACGCGGCCATGACCACCCCGACCACCGCACCCGCCCAGTTGCGGACCTCGAAGTCGTCCGCCGACCGGCCGGTGCGGCGCGCGGCCATCCCGGCCAGCAGGTCGATCCCCTCCGCGAACTTGTCCATCACCGCGGTGCGGAGCTCGGGCTCCCGGAACACGAGCACCTGCCGCTCGCGTTCCCGCTCCCAGTCTTCGGCCGGGATCTGCGTGCGGATGGTGTCCGCGGTGGCCCGCAGCGCGGCGGCCGGGCTGAGTTCGGGCGGCTGCGCCAGCGCGGCCTCGATGAGCACCGGGTCGAACGGGTCGTAGAGCACCGTCGCCTCCTTCGTCGGGAAGTACCGGAAGAAGGTGCTGGGCGAGATCTCCGCGGCGGCCGCGATCTGATCCACCGTCGTGGCGCTGTAGCCCTGCTCGTGGAACAGCCGCAACGCGTGCCGCTGGATCGCGGCGCGCGTCTTGGCCTTCTTCCGCTCCCGCAGTCCTGTGGGCTCAGATGGCGACGACGTCATGCTCCGATTCTCGCGGCTGCGCTGCCGCCGCCGCCCGGCCGGGCAGGAAGACCAGCGCGAGCAGCGCTCCGGCGACGCCGAGGCCGGCGCACACCCACAGCGTCGCGGCCATGCCGCCGGTGAACGCGGCCCGCGCGGACGCGGCGAGTTCGGGCCGGTGAAGCCGCTCCGCGACGGCGACCGCGGCCGAGGCGCTGCCGCGCACCGCGTCGGCGACCGGCGCCGGCAGGCCCCCGACCTCGACGCCGTCGCGGTAGGCGCTGTTGAGCACCGTGCCCAGCACCGCGACGCCGATGGTGCCGCCGACCTGGCGCAGCACCTGGATCAGCGCCGAACCGGCCCCCGAGCGGCCTTCGGTGAGCGCGCCCATGGCCATCGTCATCAGCGGCGGGAGCGTGGCGCCGGTACCCAGCCCGATCACGAGCTCCCAGCCGACCGTGGCGCCGTAGCCGCCCGTCGGTGACGTCGTCGAACCCCACGCCAGCCCGGCCGCGAGCAGCACGAACCCGCCCGTGACGACCCCGCGCACGCCCAGAGCGGCAACCAGCCGCTCGGCGAGCTTCGCCGCCACCAGCATCCCGCCGATCAGCGGCAGCAGCCGCACGCCGGTCTGCAGCGCGTCGGCCCCCTGCACCGCCTGGAACAGCTGCGGCAGCACGAACAACAGGCCCATCAGCGCGAAGGACGCCACCGTGGCCAGCACCGCGCCCCAGACGAACCGCGGCTCGCGGAACAACGCGAGGTCGGTGAGGGGCGCGGCCACCCGCGTCTGCGCCCAGCAGAACACCGCCACCAGCGCGGCCCCCAGCCCGATCAGGCCGTAGGTCACCGGATCGGCCCAGCCGTGCTCGCCGGCGTGGACGAACCCGTAGGTGAGCGCGACCAGCCCGGCCGCCGAGAGCGCGATGCCGGTGAAGTCGATCGTGCCGCGCCGGGAGCCGGGCGTGCGCGGCAGGAGGAACAGCACCGCGACGACGCCGACCGCGGTCATCGGGACGTTGATGAGGAACACCGAGCCCCACGCGAAGTGGTCGAGCAGCCAGCCGCCGAGCAGCGGCCCGAGCGGGATGCCGGCGAACATCGCCATCACCCAGGTCGTCAGCGCCTTCGCCCGCTCCTCCGGCGGGAACAGGATGTTCAGCAGCGAAAGCGACAGCGGGATGAGGAACGCGGCGCCGGCGCCGAGCGCCACGCGGGCGGCGATCAGCTCGCCCGGCGAACCGGCGTAGGCGCACCACAGCGAAGCCAGCCCGAACACCGCCAGTGCCCCGAGCAGCAGTTTCTTCGGGCCGAACCGGTCGCCGAGCAGGCCCGCGGGCAGCAGCAGCGCGGCCAGCGCCAGCGTGTAGGCGTTGCCGAACCACTGCAGCTGCGTGGTCGTGGCGCCGAGGTCGACGGCCAGCGTCGGCACGGCGACGTTGAGCACCGTCAGGTCCAAGCCGATGGTCAGCAGGCTCACCGCGAGCGCGCCGAGCGCCCACCACCTGCGTGGATGTCCTTGAGTCATAGCGACCCCCAATTGGTAGCGACTACCAAGTGAGAGTAGCTCTCATAATTTTCCGGCGCCAGGGGCCGGGATCGGGAAATAAGTTGCACGCGCGTACCACCTTGGGTTCTCATCGAGGACGTGCCGCTGCAGCCTTACCGCCGGGTGCTCTCCGTCCCCCGCGTCCCCTCGACGATGGCTTTGATGTTCCTGGCACGCCTCCCGATGACCATGAACGGCGTGCTGATGACGCTGTACATCGTCACCGGGCTCGGCCGCGGCTACGGCGCCGCCGGGCTGGTCGGCGGCGGCGTCACGCTCGGGATGGCGCTCGGCGCGCCGATGCTCGGCCGCTGCTTCGACCGGTACGGGCTGCGCCCGGTCGTCGCGGCCTGCGGGATCGGCACGACCGCGTTCTGGATCGCCGCGCCGCACCTGCCGTTCGAGGCACTCGCCGTGGTCGCGGTCCCGGCCGGGATGCTTTCGGTGCCGGCGGGCTCGCTGGCCCGCCAAGCCCTGGCCACGCTCGTGCCGCCCGAGCAGCGCCGCGCGGTCTACTCGCTCGACACCATCTCGATCGAAGCGACGTTCATGATCGGCCCCGCGGCCGGCATCGCGGCCATCACGGCGTTCTCCCCGACGTGGACGCTGACCGCGCTCGGCGTGCTGTTCGGCGGCACGGCGTTCCTGATCTGGCTCGTCAACCCGCCGATCCGCGAAGGCGCCGGCAAAGCGGACGAACTCGGTCCACGGCCGCCGCTGCGCAGCTGGCTCACCGGCCCCCTGGTGGGGACGCTGCTGATCGCGGGCGGCGCGCTGTTCGTGCTCGTCGGCACCGAACTGGCGACGCTGGCCGCCCTGCGCGCGAACGGCGACCTCGGCCTGACCGGCCTGGTCATCGTGGTGATGTGCACGGCGTCGATCGCCGGCGGCATCGTGCACGGCACGGTGCGGCGGTCGTTGCCGCAGGGCGTGCTGATGCTGCTGCTCGCGCTGCTGGTGATGCCGGTCGGCCTGGCGGACCACCCGTGGTGGCTGCTGATGCTGGCGCTGATCCCGACCAACCTGATGTGCGCGCCGACGCTTTCGGCCACGACCGAGACGGTCACCCGGATCGCCCCGCCACAGGTCCGCGGCGAGGCGATGGGCCTGCAGGACGCGTTCACCCGGCTCGGCCTGGCCGCGGGCGGCCCGGTGGTCGGCTTCGCGATCGACCACTCGACCCCGGAATGGGGCTTCGTGGCGGCCGGCCTCGGCGGTCTGGTGATCGCCTCGGCCGGCCTGCTCCGCCGCCGGCCCTCCGCCACCGCCCCGGAACCGGCGCCGGAGGCGGCCAGTCCCGAGCAGGCCGCAGCTCCCGGTGGCTGAGTTCGCGACCCGGCCCGCGTCTCGCTAGCTGCAGGCGACGCGGAGCGCGTCGATCTTCTTGACGTTGCGCTGCACCCACTGGGCCACCACGCCGGCGTCCTCGATGCGTTCCTTCTGCACCTGGACGTACGAGTCGGCCATGCCGAGCAGCGCGTTCTTGACGTCCTGGTCCTGGACGTCACCCGCGAGCTCGCGCAGCCGCTTCTCCTTGTCCTCGGCGCGCGCCTTGAACTTGGCCGGGTCGACCAGCGGGTTCAGGTCGGCGAGCCCGAGCGCTTCGGTGCACGCCGCGACCTTGTCCGCCGTCCTGCTCCCCTGGTCGACCGCGTTGCCGACCTCGGTGCACCCGCTCAGCAGCAATGCGACCGTGGCCAGCAGCGCGGCCGTCGTTCCACCCCTCGTCATGGCGTCAACGTACCCGTCAGCCCTTGACGCAGACCACCTGCTTGAGGTGCGCCACCACCTCGACCAGGTCCGTCTGCGCGCGGATCACCGTTTCGATGTCCTTGTAAGCCGCCGGGATCTCGTCGACCACGCCGGAGTCCTTGCGGCACTCGACGCCGGCCGTCTGCGCCGCGAGGTCGTCGGCGGTGAACAGCTTCTTGGCCTTGGTGCGCGACATCCGCCGCCCGGCGCCGTGCGAAGCCGACTGGAACGACGAGTCGTTGCCCAGCCCGCGGACGATGTACGAACCGGTCCCCATGCTGCCCGGGATGATCCCGAGGTCACCCGATCCGGCGCGGATCGCGCCCTTCCGGGTGACGAGCAGCTCGACGCCGTCGTAGGTCTCTTCGGCGACGTAGTTGTGGTGGCACGAGATCGCGTCGTCGAAGGTCGTGCCCGGCACGACGTCCGCGAGCGCCAGCTTCACCAGCGCGACCATCGTGGCCCGGTTGCGCGCCGCGTAGTCCTGCGCCCAGAACAGATCGCGCCGGTACGCCTGCATCTCCGGCGTGCCCGCGACGAACACGGCGAGATCGGGGTCGGGCAGGTCGGCGTTGTGCGGGAGCTTGCGCGCGACGGCCATGTGCCGCTCGGCCAGCTCCTTGCCGATGTTGCGCGAACCCGAATGCAGCATCAGCCAGACCCGGCCCTCGTCGGCACCGCCCTGCTCGAGGCAGACCTCGATGAAGTGGTTCCCGCCGCCGAGGCTCCCGATCTGCCGCGCGGCCCGGTCGTGCAGCTCCTGGACGCCGGTGTGCAGCTCGCCGAACTGCTTCCAGAAGGCGTCCCAGCCGCCGACGCCGTGCACCTTCGCCGGGTTCACGGGCGTCTTGTGCAGCCCGAAACCGACGGGCACGGCGCTTTCGATGCGCCGGCGCAGCTTCCCGAGGTCGTCGGGCAGATCGCTCGCGGTGAGCGACGTCCGGACGGCGCTCATCCCGCACCCGATGTCGACCCCGACCGCGGCGGGCGAGACGGCGTCGCGCATGGCGATGACACTGCCGACGGTGGCGCCCTTGCCGTAGTGGACATCGGGCATCACGGCGACACCGTGCACCCACGGCAGGTTCGCGACGTTGTGCAGCTGCCGCATGGCCTGGTCTTCGACCGACGCGGGATCCGCCCACATCCGGATCGGGACGCGGGCCCCTTCGACAGCGGTGTACATGGTGTTCCTTCCCTCGACTTGCTTGTGGTGCCCAGGATCCCCCGCCACCCCGGGAACAACCAAAGCGTTTTCTTTCGTGAGCGAAAAGAAATCCGCCGGCCGCGGTCCGTCGGGCAGAATGAGCCGACCGTCCGGGGAGGACGGTCCGGGGAGGAATCGATCCATCGTGAGAACTTCGTGGCGCGCGCTCGTCGCGGTCGCCCTGCTGGCCGGGTTCCCGGTCCTGGTGTTCCTGGTCGTCGGCGGCCTGGCCGTGGCCGAATACTACTTTTTCCAGCACTCCGGGCTGCTGGCGATCAAGTTCGGCATCCTCGCGGTGCCGGTGTCGTTCGCCCTGCTCAAGGCCCTGTTCTCGATCGAGCGGGCCCGCGGTGAGGACCTGCCGGGCGTGCCGGTGACCCCGGAGGATCAGCCGGGGCTGTGGGCGCTCGTGCGCGAGCTCGCCGACGCCGTCGGCACCCGGCCACCGGACGCGATCACCCTGATCAGCGAGGTCAACGCGGGGGTCCGCGAGCGGACCGGGTGGCTCGGGCTGCGGGTGCGCCGGCGCGAGATGTTCATCGGGGCGCAGCTGCTCGCGGGCCTGCGCCACGACCAGCTGCGCGCTCTGCTCGGGCACGAGCTGGCCCACTACACCAACCGGGACACCCGGCTCGCCGGGCTGACCTACCGCGGCCGCCGGTCCATCGAGAAAGCGCTGACCGGGCTCGGTGGCGACGGCTGGTTCCAGGGCCTGATCCGGAAGCTGTTCGTGTGGTACGCGAAGCTCTACTTCTCGGTCTCCGCGGCGGTTTGCCGCCGCCAGGAGCTCGCCGCCGACGCCGCCTCGGCGCGGCTCGCCGGCACCGCGGCCGCCACCAGCGCCCTGCGCGAGGTGGCGGCGCTCGACGTCGCCTGGACCTTCTACCTCGACTGCTACGTCTCGCTCGGCTGGGACGCCGGGTACCTGCCCGACCGCCTGGCGGCCGGGTTCCGGTCGCTGCTCGCCGACGACGAGCGCTCCGGCGAACTCGACGAGGTCCGGCGGAACCCGCCGGACCGGGAGACGTCGCGCTACGACACGCACCCGGCGACGGCGGACCGGATCGCGGCGCTGGAAGCCCTTCCCCCGGCGCCGGTCCGGCCGGACGGCGCCCACCCGGCGAGTGAGATCCTGCGCGACCCCGCCGCGACCCTGGAGGCGGTCATGACCGACGGCCTTTCCCCCGCGGCGAAGGCCAAGCGGCGCCTCGACTGGGACACCCTTGTGGACGTCGGGCTCCGCCACAACAGCGCCCGGTTCGCCGCCGAAGTCCTCGCGGGCCGCACTTTGACCGAGGCGCTCGACCTGCTCGACGCGGGCCGCGGCGCCGAACTGGCCGATCCGGAGAGCAAGGCGCCGTCGTCGGCCGGACCGCGGGCGCAGCGGGAGTTCCTGGCCACGTCCGTCCGCAAGCGACTGTCCGTTGTGGTCACCCCGGCCCTGGTGGAGGCCGGGGTGGCGCGCTGGAAGCTGTCCTGGGCCGGCCCGGCCGAACTGGTCGTCGACGAGCCGCACGCCGGCGAGCTGCCCGCGGCCCTCGACGCCGCCGCGGCGGCCGATCCCGACACCGCCCCGCTACGCCGCCTCCTGGCCGCCGCCGGCGCGCTTCCCGTCCCGTCCTGAGGAGAACCGTTGCTTTCCCTGTTCAATTCGAAGCGCCGCAAAGCGGCCGTCGCGTTGGTCAAGGCCGCGCGCGCCCGCGGGACGAGCGTCAAGGACTACGCGAAGACGCTTTCCCCGGCGGAGCTCGCGCAGTACGTGCCCCAGGACGACAAGCCGAAGGCTGAGATGCCGGACGTCGCGCTGTGGGGCCTGCCGCCGGACGAGGAGGTGACGGCGGCGAAGTTCATCGCCGACGCCCGGTTGGCCGAAGCCGTCGCGGCCTACCGCGCCGGCGACTGGCAGCCGGGGGCCGCGCTGCTGGCGGACCTCGGCACCGACTGGGACCGCCGGACCCACGCCGTGCAGCAGCTCGGCGACGCCGCCGCGGACGACGACGGCCCGCTGAAGGCGTGGCAGGCGTCCGGCACCGCGGACGCGGCCGCCGTCCACGCGCAGGGCCTGGTCGCGCTGGCCTGGCAGATCCGCAGCTCGGCCACCGCCGAGCACGTCTCCCGCGAGCAGTGGGCCGGCTTCTTCCGGGTGCTCGACGACGCCGAAGCCGCGGCTCACACCGCGGCCGAAGCCGCGCCCGCGGACCCGACCCCGTGGGCCACGCTGCTCACCGTCGCCCGCGGGCGCCAGTACGAGAACGACGCCTTCCACGCGGTCTGGGCGGAGCTCGTGGCCCGCGGCCCGCTCCACCGGCCGGGGCACGAGCAGGCGCTGCAGTACTGGTGCGCGAAGTGGTCCGGCTCGCACGAGCGGATGTTCGCGTTCGCCGACGAAGCCGCGGCCAAGGCGCCGAAGCTCGCGGGCCTCACCCTCGTCGCCGCGCACGAAGCGGAGGACAAGGGGGTCGAGGCGTGGCGGAGCGACCGGACCAAGCGGGCGCTGGACGTCGTCGTGCCCTGGCTGGCTGGTGAAGACCGGGACCACCCGGCGAACCTGCGTGACCGCGCGTACGCGGCCAAGGCGCTGGTGGTGAACGGCCGCTGCGACGAGGCCGTCGAACAGTTCAAGGTGCTCGGCGAGCACGCGGACGCGCTCGTCTGGGCCTACGACGGCAAGCCGGTGTTCGAGTTCGTCAAGACGCGCTACCTGGCCTGCCACGGCGCTACCCGGCCCTGACGCACACGAAGGCCCCGCACCGGATCCGGTGCGGGGCCCCACTGTGGCCGTCAAAGCTGCTGGGCCACCAGTTCCGCGATCTGCACGGCGTTGAGCGCCGCGCCCTTGCGCAGGTTGTCGTTCGAGATGAACAACGCCAGCCCGCGGCCGCCCTCGACGCCCTGGTCGACGCGGATGCGGCCGACGTAGCTCGGGTCGTTGCCCGCCGCCTGCAGCGGGGTCGGGACCTCCGACAGCTCGACGCCCGGCGCGTGCGCCAGCAGCTCCGTCGCGCGCTCGACCGTCAGCGCCCGCTCGAATTCGGCGTTCACCGAGATCGAGTGGCCCGAGAACACCGGCACGCGCACGCAGGTACACGAGACGCCGAGACCCGGGATGCTCAGGATCTTGCGGCTCTCGTTGCGGAACTTCTTCTCCTCGTCCGTCTCCAGCTCGCCGTCGTCCACAATGGATCCGGCCATCGGCAGGACGTTGAACGCGATCGGCCGGACGTACTTCTCCGGCTTCGGGAACTCGATCGCCGCGCCGTCGTGGGTGAGCAGCGACGCGTGCTCGGCCGCCGCGCGCACCTGGCCCGCCAGCTCGTCGACGCCGGCCAGCCCGCTGCCGGACACCGCCTGGTACGTCGACGCGACCAGCCGGACCAGCCCGGCCTCGTCGTGCAGCGGCTTCAGCACCGGCATCGCGGCCATGGTGGTGCAGTTGGGGTTGGCGATGATTCCCTTCCGCGCTTCCTTGATGGCCTGCGGGTTGACTTCGCTGACGACCAGCGGCACGTCCGGGTCCATCCGGAACGCCGAGGAGTTGTCGATCACCGTCACGCCCGCCGCGGCGAACCGCGGTGCCTGCGCCTTCGACGTCGAGCCACCCGCCGAGAACAGCGCGATGTCCAAACCGGACGGATCGGCCGTCGACGCGTCCTCGATCGTGATTTCGGTGTCGCGCCACGGGAGCTTCGACCCCGCCGAGCGAGCCGAGGCGAAGTAGCGCAGCTCCGCGATCGGGAACTCCCGCTCCGCCAGCAGCTTGCGCATCACCGCACCGACCTGGCCGGTCGCGCCGACCACCCCGATCCGCAGCCCGTCCGCCATCAGCGACCACTCCCCGCGTAGACGACGGCTTCTTCGTCGCCGCCGAGTTCGAACGCCTCGTGGATCGCGCGCACGGCGTCGTCGAGCTGCGCGTCCCGGATCAGCACCGAGATGCGGATCTCCGAGGTGTTGATGATTTCGATGTTGACGCCGGCCTCGGCCAGCGCTTCGCAGAACGTCGCCGTGACACCCGGGTGCGAGCGCATCCCGGCGCCGACCAGCGACACCTTGCCGACGTGGTCGTCGTAGAGGACCGACTCGAAGCCGATCTCCGCCTTGACCTTTTCCAGTTCCTTGACGGCCTTGGCACCGTTGGCCTTCGACAGCGTGAACGTGATGTCCGTGCGGCCGGAGACGGTGCTGGACACGTTCTGCAGCACCATGTCGATGTCGATCTCGGCGTCGGCGATCACACGGAAGATCCGGGCCGCGGCACCGGTGTGGTCCGGCACCCCGGTGACCGTGATCTTGGCTTCGGAGCGGTCGTGCGCCACACCGGTGATCAGGGCTTGTTCCACGGGGATCTCCTCGATAGAACCGGTCACCGTCGTGCCCGGCTTGTCACTGTAAGAAGAACGGACTCGGATGGGGACGCCGTAGCGGCGCGCGTACTCGACCGACCGCAGGTGCAGGATCTTCGACCCGCTCGCGGCGAGCTCGAGCATCTCTTCGTACGTGACGGTGTCGAGCTTGCGCGCGTCCGGCACCACCCGCGGGTCGGCGGTGTACACACCGTCCACATCGGAGTAGATCTCGCAGACGTCGGCGTTCAGCGCGGCGGCCAGCGCGACGGCGGTGGTGTCCGAGCCGCCGCGGCCCAGCGTGGTGATGTCCTTGGTGTCCTGCGCGACGCCCTGGAAGCCCGCCACCAGCGCGATGTAGCCCTGCTCGAGCGCCTCGGTGACCCGGCTCGGCGTGACGTCGATGATGCGCGCGTTGCCGTGCACCGACGTCGTGACGACGCCGGCCTGCGAACCGGTGAACGACCAGGCCTCGGCGCCCTGGGCCGCGATCGCCATCGCGACCAGCGAGTTCGAGATGCGCTCACCGGCGGTGAGCAGCATGTCCATCTCCCGCTCCGGCGGCGCCGGGTTGACCTGCTGCGCCAGGTCGAGCAGCTCGTCGGTGGTGTCACCCATCGCCGAGCAGACGACGACGACGTCGTTGCCCGCCTTCTTCGTCGCGACGATCCGCTCCGCCACGCGCTTGATCCGGTCGGCACTTTCCAGCGACGATCCGCCGTACTTCTGGACCACGAGGGCCACGCCCGAACCTCCTCGCGGGCCGGGCGGCTCCCTGGTGGGCACCGGAGAGCCCCCGCGTCCCATGATTTGAACAGGAGCCTACCGGGGCTTCGGCGGCCCGCCACCCTCTTGACGTGGGGCGGACCTCTCCGGTTGGTGTCGCGGAAGTAAATCTTCCGCAACACCAACGAAATGCGCGGAGCCCTTCCTTCCGAGTGATGCACAGCACTCGGAGGTACCGTCTTGAGCGTGCGGAAACCAGCTGTGACGAGCGTCCCGATCGCAACCCTGATGGCGGAGCGGTGGAGCCCGCGGGCTTACGACGAGTCGGCCGAAGTCACCCCGGAACAGGTGACGGCCCTGCTCGAGGCGGCCCGCTGGGCGCCGTCGTTCGGCAACACCCAGCCGGCCCGCTACCTGGTCGGCGTCCGCGGCACGCCCGCGTTCGACGCGATCCTGGCGACGCTCAATTCGGGCAACCAGGCCTGGGCGCACCGCGCGAGCCTGCTGCTGATCGGCGTGATGGTGACGACGAACGAGAAGGGCGACGTCCCCTATGCCGAGTACGGGCTCGGGCTGGCTTCGGAGAACCTGGTGCTGCAGGCGGTCGAGCTGGGCTTGATCGCGCACCAGATGGCGGGCTTTTCCCCGGACGATGTCCGGGCGGCCTTCGCCCTCCCGGAGGCCGCGGTCCCGAAGGTCGCGATCGCGGTGGGCTCGCCCGCGTCGCCGGACGTCCTGGAGGAGGACTGGCGGATCGAGCGCGAGAAGGCCGACCGGGTGCGGCTGCCGCTGGCGGAGTTCGCGTTCACCGATTCCTGGGGCAAGCCGGCGCTATGACGCCCCACCCACACGGCGGATGACCTTGGCCAGGATCCCCGACACGACCATCCAGAAGACGGCCGCGATGCCGTAGTTCACCAGGACCCGGAGCTTTGCGTCACTCGGCGTGAACAGGTCGCTGAAGCCCAGCGCCAGGCTGTCCGCCCAGGACTTGACGAACGAGACGATGCCGTTGTCCGGGTTCGCCGAGCCGACCGTGAAGATCACGTGGATCACCAGGAACGCGGCGAAGACCAGCCCGACCCAGCGAACGATCGACGCCACCAGCGAGGCGACCTTGCCCCGCCTCTCGCGCCAGTCGACGGCGGCGCGACGGGAGACGCGGGTCTCCTCCGACGACTCTGCGTGCTCACCCATGCCCGCAGTTTCGCACGGCGACACCCCGAACGCTACCCACAAGTAACCGTTCTGGGGAACACAGCGGCGCGCAGCGCCTCCGTTGAGGGCGGTGGTGGGGGCATGGATGGGCACAGTTGGATTGCGGCCCGGCTTCCCTCCGCCCGCGCTCCCTGGTTATGGTGGAGCCGTGGCGCGTGCTCTCCTGCTTCGCTGCCGCGACGGGGCCTGACCGGACCGGCTCCCCGTCGCGGGGCTTCGTGGTGCCGGTCGCACCCGTCGATCTGGAGACACCCCCAATCCCATGAGCAAGATCCGCAAACCCTCTCGCACCGCGCCCGCTGACCAGCCCGCCTGGAACACCCAGCGCGGCACGTCCATGCCGGTCCACCGCTACCGCCCCTGGTACGACCTGGTCGAGAACATCGACCTGCCCGACCGCACCTGGCCCGAGAAGCGCATCGAGCGCGCGCCGCTGTGGTGCGCCGTCGACCTGCGGGACGGCAACCAGGCCCTGATCGACCCGATGTCGCCCGCGCGCAAGCGCAAGTTCTTCGACCTGCTCGTCCGCATGGGCTACAAGGAGATCGAGGTCGGCTTCCCGGCCGCGTCCCAGACCGACTTCGACTTCGTCCGCGAGATCATCGAAGAGCACGCCATCCCGGACGACGTCAGCATCCAGGTGCTGACCCAGTGCCGTCCCGAGCTGATCGAGCGGACGTTCAAGTCGCTCGAAGGCGCGCCGCGGGCCATCGTCCACATCTACAACTCGACGTCGATCCTGCAGCGCCGCGTGGTCTTCCGCGAAGAGCGCGAGGGCATCAAGAAGATCGCGACGCAGGCCGCGGAAATGGTCGTCGAGCTGGCCGCGAAGCAGCCGGACACCGACTTCCGGTTCCAGTACTCGCCCGAGTCCTACACCGGCACCGAGCTGTCCTACGCGCTCGAGGTCTGCAACGCCGTCACCGAAATCTGGCGGCCGACGCCGGAGAAGCCGGTGATCCTGAACCTGCCGGCGACCGTCGAAATGGCCACCCCGAACGTCTACGCCGACTCGATCGAGTGGATGTCCCGGAACCTGGAGCGCCGCGACTCGGTGATCCTGTCGCTGCACCCGCACAACGACCGCGGCACCGGCATCGCGGCGGCCGAGCTGGGCTACCAGGCCGGCGCCGACCGGATCGAGGGCTGCCTGTTCGGCAACGGCGAGCGCACCGGCAACGTCGACCTGGTCGCGCTGGGCATGAACCTCTACAGCCAGGGCATCGACCCCCAGATCGACTTCTCCGACATGGACGAGATCAAGCGGACGGTCGAGTACTGCAACCAGCTGCCGGTCGGCGAGCGCTCGCCGTGGGGCGGCGACCTGGTGTTCACGGCCTTCTCGGGCAGCCACCAGGACGCGATCAACAAGGGCCTCGACGCGCTGAAGGACGCCGCCGACAAGGCGGGCGTCCCGATCGACGAGTACCCGTGGGAGGTCCCGTACCTGCCGATCGACCCGAAGGACGTCGGCCGCACGTACGAGGCCGTGATCCGGGTGAACTCGCAGTCCGGCAAGGGCGGCGTCGCCTACATCATGAAGGCCGAGCACCAGCTCGACCTGCCGCGGCGGCTGCAGATCGAGTTCTCGAAGGTCATCCAGCGCTACACCGACACCGAGGGCGGCGAGGTCGACCCGGCCACGATGTACAACGCCTTCTCGGCCGAGTACCTGGAGCTGAAGACGCCGCTGGAGCTGGTCCGCCAGCACGTGCGCGACAACGGCGACGGCGAGTACGACATCACCGCGACCGTCCGCGTGGAGGGTGACGAGCACGAGGTCACCGGCCGCGGCAACGGCCCGATCGCGGCGTTCTTCGACGCGCTGTCGACCGTCGGGTACGACCTGCGCCTGCTGGACTACAGCGAGCACACGCTCTCCCCGGGCGACGACGCGCGCGCCGCGTCGTACATCGAGTGCGCGATCTCGGACCGGGTGTTCTGGGGCATCGGCATCGACCCGTCGATCGTCACGGCGTCGCTGCGCGCGGTCGTCTCGGCGGTGAACCGCGCCAACCGCTAGCCGGTGAAAGCCGAGCGGCTGGTCGCGCTGCTGTTCACGCTGCAACGGCGGCGCAGCGCGACCGCCGCCGAGCTCGCGGTGGAGCTCGGCGTCTCCGAGCGCACGATGCACCGCGACCTGGCGGCCCTGCGCGAGGCGGGCGTTCCGCTGTGGACGGAGCAAGGGCGGCACGGCGGCTTCCGCCTGGTCGACGGCTGGCGCTCCGGGCTCGACGGCCTCACCGCACGGGAGGCCGTCGCGCTGTTCGCGCTGGGCGTGCCGGACGCGCTCGCCGGGCTCGGTCTCGACACCGCGGGCAGCGCGGCGCGGGCGAAGGTGTCCGCGGGGATGCCTGCCGAGCTGCGGGAACACGCGGCTGTGGTGGCGGGCCGGTTCCACCTGGACGCGCCGGGCTGGTTCGGCTCCGCGGACGAGCCGCCGGCACTGGCGGCGGTGGCGCAGGCGGTGTGGTCGCAGCGGCGGGTCTCGGTGACGTACCGGCGCCGGGACAAGGTGGCGTCGCGGGAGCTGGAACCGCTGGGGCTCGTGCTGAAGGCCGGTGTTTGGTACCTGGTCGCGCGCGTGGTCCCGGACGACGCACTCCGGACGTATCGGGTCTCTCGGATCTTGAGTGTCTCGGTGCAGGAGGTCGCGTTCTCGCGACCGCCGGACTTCGACCTGGCCCGCTGGTGGCGGGCATCGTCGGCCACGTTCGAACAGGTCGCGCGGCCGCTGCGGGTGCGCGTCCGGCTCGACCGGACGGCGGTGCGGGAGCTGCGGCGCGTGTTCGGGGGCGAGCACCTGGCGGACACGGTGGTTTCGCTCGGGACGCCGGCTGCGGACGGCTGGGCCGAGGCCGAACTCGCGCTGGAAGACGACGAGATCGGCCTCGGCCAGCTGGTGGCGTTGAGCCCCGGGGTGGAGGTGCTGGAGCCGGTGGAGCTGCGGGCGGCGCTGGGCGCGATCGGCGCGGAACTGGCCGCCCGCAACGCTCAGCGGTAGCCGGTGGTGTCCGCGGGCTTTCCGGCGTCGGCCACCTCCACCATGTACCGCCAGGCGTCCGGACGGCTGCCGTCGACGTCGTCCACGCCGTACTCCTTCGCCAGCTGGCCGCTGTTCACCGTCTGCCCGGTCCACCGCCCCCGGTCCGGGTCCGCCGCCAGCGCCACCACCGTGCGGCCGCAGAACGTCGGCGTCTCCGAAATCGCGAAGTGCGGCACGCGCTCGCACGCGTCGCGCCAGTTCTCCTCCCTGACGCCGTAGATTTCCAGCATCGCCTCCGATCGCAGATAGCCCGGCGTGAAGGCCACCGCTGTCGCGCCGTGCGACGCCAGTTCGGCCGCCTCCCCGATCGCCAGCAGGTGCGCCGACGCCTTCGCCAGGTAGAACGGCAGCGAAGTGCCTTCGCGGTACTTCGCGTTGTACTCGGCCGTCCCGTCGGTCAGCTCGACGACCAGCCCGCCCGGCCGGCCGATCAGCAGCGGGAGCAGGAAGTGGCTGGTGATCAGGTGCGCGTCGATGCCGAGGCGGATCATCCGCAGGCCCGCGTCGAGGTCGTGCTCCCACACCGGCTTGCCCCAGCCCAGGTGCCGGTCACCGCCCCAGAGGCCGTCGACCAGGATGTCGAGGTGGTCGATCCGCTTGGCCAGCGCCTCGACCTCGTCCGGCACCAGGTGGTCGACGCGGATCGCTTCCGCTTGGCCACCCGCCCGCTCGATCAGCTCGGCCGTCTCCTCGATCGTCTCCGGCCGGTCCACTTCGGACCGTCCGGCGCGCGTCGTCCGGCCGGTCACGTACACGAAGGCGCCCGCGCGGCCCAGTTCGACGGCGATCGCCCGGCTCGCGCCGCGCGTCCCGCCCGCCACCAGGGCGACTTTTCCGGAAAGTTCGTTCATGCCGCCAGCCTCACGCCGAACCATGACAACTCCTGGCATGGTTTCGGCGAATCTGTGGACGACCTGTCGGGTTGCTGTGAGTACCGGGTGATCGGGAGTGCTTCGCGGCGGGCGGGCGGTTAATGGAGGTGTGGACGGATCGACGGCGGGGCTGCTGGTGCTGTTCGTCGTCTCGCTCGTGCCGCTGCTGCCGACCGAGGTGACGCTCCTCGGCATGGGCATCGCAGCAGCACAGGGCGGGACGTCGCTGGCGCTGGTGATCGCCGTGGCGAGTGCCGGGTGCCTGGCGTCCGACCAGGCGCTCTACGCCCTCGGCCGGTTCAGTGGCCGGGCGGCGCTGGACCGGCTGAGCCGGCGGCGGAAGATCGCCGCCGGCCTCGGCTGGCTCGACGGGCGGCTGCAGCGCCATCCCCGGCCGGTGCTGGTGGTCGCCCGCTGGCTGCCGTCGGGCGGGACGCTCGGCGCCCTCCTCGCCGGATCGCTCCGGTGGCCGATGGCGGAGTTCTTCACCGCCTCGGCCATCGGCGTCACACTCTGGACGTCCTACGTGGCCTTCCTCGGCTACGCGGGCGGCCGGATCGTCACCGAACCCGGGATCAGCCTGCTGCTCTCCCTGGCCGTGGCCCTGATCCTGGGTTCGGTGATCACCTACCGCGTGCGGCACAGCGTCAAAGCGACTTGACCACTTCGAGGATCGCCGCCGGCTCGGTGCGCGTGACGAAGTCCGGGTGGACGTCGATGAACCGGATCACCCGCTCGCGGTCGACCACGACGACCGCCGGGTGGACCAGCTCCCAGGTGCCGTTGACCTTCTCGAGGTCCGTGCCCAGCGTCTTCATGGCCTCGCGCACGACGTCGGAGACCGGATAGCTCAGCCCGAGCCCCCGCGCGACGGTGCTGCCCACGTCCGAAAGCACCGGGAACGCCAGGTCCGGCACCGAGCCGTCCGGCCGCTGCGGGCTGATCGCCGCCAGGGTCGCGCCGAACTTCGCCAGCTCGGGCAGCACTTCCTGCTGGTAGGTGCGCAGCGTCAGGTTGCAGTACGGGCACCACTGGCCGCGGTAGAACACGAGCACCGCCGGCCCGGCAGCCACCAGGTCGCCGAGGCTCGCCGGCACCCCGTCGGCGCCCGGCAGGGTGAAGTCTTCGATCTTGCCGCCCGCATCGGCGAACTCGGTCGCGGCGCCGCGGCGGCGGTCGGCTGCGAGGACCGCGAAGATCTCCGGCGGCAGCGCGCCGCGGGCGTGGTCGTAGACCCCGGTCAGGGCGTTCTCGAGCGTCATGGATCCCCCTAGCAGTTGTACTGATCGGTACATTGAAGTGGACTGTACTATCCGGTACATGGAGACGCAAGCGGCCACGACCCCGCGCGGCAGGCGGACCCGCGAGGCGATCGTCGACGCGGCGGCGACGCTGATGTACGTCGACGGCGTCGCGGGCACGAGCGTCGACAAGGTGCTCGCCGCGAGCGGGGCCGGGAAATCGCAGATGTACCACTACTTCAAGAACAAGGAACAGCTGGTCGGCGCGGTGATCGATCGCTACCTCGAGCAGATCCTCGGCAACCAGCCGGCGATCTTCACGCTGGCCTCCTGGGCCGATCTGGAGACGTGGACCGAGCAGCTGCTGGACGTCCACCGCCGCGCGGGCACGCCGATCGCCTGCCCGCTGGGCAACCTCGCCGGCGAAGTGGGCGACAACCCGAAGCTCGCACCGCTGGTCGACCAGGCCTACCGGACGTGGGAGTCCCATCTCGCGCGCGGGCTGAAAAACCTGCAGGAAAACGGCGAACTGGCCGCGAACGCCGATCCGGCGCGGCTGGCGCAGGCGGCGATGACGTCCGTCCAAGGTGGACTGCTGCTGGCGCACATCCGGCACGACCTCACCGCGCTGGAGGACGCCCTGGGCATCGCGCTGGCCTACCTGCGCGGCTTCAAGCCGTGAGCTGACCGACCTCCGCGCTCAGTTCCTCGATCACCTGGGCCACCGCCGGGCGCCGGCGGGCGCCCGTCCGGCAGACCGCTTCCACCAGGCGGGCCGCGCGGATGCCGGCGAGCGGCCGCCCCACCAGCCCGCTGCTGTGACATCCGGGGCTCCGCCCCGGGCCGGGGGCTCCGCCACCCGGACCCCCGCAAGACCCTGTGTCCATCGTGTACCGCGGCAGCAGCGCGATGCCGTGGCCGGCGGCGACCAGCCGCTCGGTGATCCGGAAGTCGTTGATCCGCTGCACCACGACCGGTCGCACGCCGGTGCGGATGGTCAGCGAGCGCAGCACGTCGTCCACCGGGAAGCCGAAGTCGACGCTGATCCAGCGTTCGTCCGCGAGGTCCGCCAGCTCCACGCGGGGCTGGTCCGCCAGGCGGTGCCCGGACGGCAGCGCGACGTCGAGCGGTTCGCGCAGCAGTGGCACCACCTCGAGGCGGCTCGAGGCGAACGCCGGCGCGTGCTCGTCGCGGTGCGCCACGACGATGTCGTAGTCCGCGACCAGGCCCGGCACCTCGGGCGGCGTCATGTCGACGTCCCGGACGTCGACCTCCAGACCGTCGTACCCGGCGACCCGGGTCAGCAGGCCCGGCAGCAGCATCAGGCCGGCCGACTGGAAGATCGCGATCCGCACCCGCCCGCGCGGCGAGCTGCGATAGGTGTCCAATTCGGACTCGGCCCGCTCGAGCGCGGCCAGCACCTCGTCGGCGCGGGCGACCAGCGCGCGGCCCGCGTCGGTCAGCCGCAGGCCGCGGCCCGCCGGCTCGGTGAGCGGCAGGCCGACCTCGCCCTGCAACGCGCGCAGCTGCTGCGAAACCGCCGACGGCGTGCAGTGCAGGGCCCGCGCGGCCGCCGTCACGCTCCCGCGGTCGGCGAACTCCCGCAGCGTGCGCAGCCGGCCCAGATCCATACCGCCACTGTAGTTGAAGCACCGCTACAAGGTTCCTGCAGATATTCTCGCTGGTCCTTCACGGTCCTCGTTGTCACAGTGGAGGCATGCCCGCCCGTGATCGCCTGCTCGCCGTGCTCGTCGCCGTCCTCTGGGGCCTCAACTTCCTGGCCATCCACGCCACGCTCGGCCAATTCCCGCCGGTGTTCGCGGGCGCGCTGCGGTTCGCCGTGATCGCCGTCCCGACGATCCTGTTCGTGCCGTGGCCGAAGGTGAAGGTGCGGCACCTGCTCGGCTACGGTCTCGGCTTCGGCACCGGGCAGTTCGCGTTCCTGTTCATCGCGATGGACACCGGGATGCCGACCGGGCTCGCGTCGCTGGTGCTGCAGGCGTCGGCGCCGTTCACGGTGCTCCTCGGCGCCGTCTTCCTTGGCGAACGCGTCACGCCGCACCAGCTGGCCGGCATCGCGCTGGCGGTGGCCGGGATGGCCGCGATCGCGTGGCAGCGGTCCGGGCACGCCGCGCTGCTGCCGATGATCCTGACGCTGCTGGCCGCGCTGAGCTGGGCGTTCGGCAACCTGAGCACGCGCCAAGCCAAGCCGGACAACCCGCTGCACTTCACGCTGTGGATGTCGGTGGTGCCGCCGCTGCCGATGTTCGCGCTCTCGCTGGTCATGGAGGGCCCGGCCGCGCAGTGGCGTTCGCTGGCGACGCTCGGGACCCCGGCCGGGCTGACCGCGCTGGGCGGGCTGACGTACGTGGTGCTGATCGGCACGGTCGTCGGATCGGGCCTGTGGACGACGCTGATGCGGCGCAATCCGGCCGGCGTGGTGTCGCCGTTTTCGCTGCTGGTGCCGGTGGTCGGGCTGACGGCGTCGTTCCTGCTGCTGGGCGAGCGGCCGACCTGGCTGGAGGTCGGCGCCGCCGTCGTCGTGATCGCCGGCGTGCTGCTCGGGTCCGTGCGACGGCCCGCGCGCAAGCCCGAGCTCGTCGCGGTTTAGGCCGCGGTCTCTTCCTGCTTTTCGCCTTCCGCTTCCGCGTGGTTGCGGCCGAGGCGCTTCTTCATGACGAAGAAGACGACGATGCCGATGACGATCGCGGCGAGCAGGCCGAACTTGGAGAACCGGCCGAGCCACTCTTCGGCGACCACGCCGAGGTAGTAGACGGCCGCGGTCGTGCCCCCGGCCCAGATGATGCCGCCGGCCGCGTTCGCCAGCAGGAACTTCGGGTAGTGCATCCGCAGCGACCCGGCGAGCGGGCCGGCGAGGATCCGCAGGAACGCGATGAACCGGCCGAGGAAGACCGCCCAGACCCCGCGTTTGTCGAAGATCCGTTCGGCGTTGGCGAGATGCGTCGGCCCGAAGTGCTTCGGGAATTTCCGGCCGGCCCAGGCGAACAGCCGTTGCCCGCCGGTTTTCCCGATGAAGTAGCCGATGCTGTCGCCGACGATGGCGCCGGCGCTGGCCAGGATGCCGATCCAGAGCGGGTTCAGGTTGCTGTGCTGCGAGGCCAGCAAAGCCGCGCTGACCAGCACGATTTCGCCGGGCAGCGGAATCCCGAGGCTCTCGATCATGATCACCGCACCGACGATCAGGTACACCGAGAGCGGCGGGATCGCCTCCAGCCATTGGTCGATGTGCACAGCCCGTACCCCCTGGTACCTATGTCCGGATCGGTGTTCGCTTTCCGCAGGGTACCGGGGGCCGTCCGCCCGGGGCGGCATCCTCAGGTATTGCCCGAGGTACGACTTTCGTCGGGGCCGGCCGGGTTGTCCACAGGATTCACCCCCATGTGGACAACTCCGGTGGATGGTTGCCGATCGGGCGGTTCTGCCGGGCTCTCGGCCACGCACCGAAGGCGTCGATGCAGCCGGCGAGCCCTCAGGGCTTCAGGTCCACCGCCGCCCGCATGGTCGCGTCCATGTGGAACGGCACCGAGTCGTGCACGTGGGTGATCCGCCACTCGCCGTCTTCCCGGCTGAAGCACACCGTCGAGCGGAACCACAGCGCGAACCCCCTCGGCGCGCCCTTCGGCGTCGTCGCCAGGCGGTTCAGTGCGTGCGCATACGCGATCTCTCCCCCGATCGTCACCTCGAGGTCGCGGGTCTCGTACTCGATCGGCCCCTCGAACGTCTCGAACCACGCCCGGCGCCCCTCGACGTCGATGACCTCCGCGCCGCGGTGCACCAGCGGGGGCGCCAACGTGAACGCGACGACGTCCGGGGCGTAGTGCGCTCCCAACGTCTCGGCGTCACGGGCCGCCATCGCCACCTCACGGGCCGCCATCAAGTCGTGGATCTGCTGCTCACTCATGCCATTCTCCTCAAGGTCGGTGCTTGCACTGGAGACGTAGGCGCCGCCCGGCGGATTTCGACACCTGGAGGTGGCGGACGTGAAATACGTGGTCCTGATCTACGGCAACCCCGGGTCGCGCGCGGCGTGGGAAGGCATGAGCGATGCGCAGCGGGCCGCCGGGCTGGCCCACTACCAGCAGCTCAACGACGATCTCGACGCCTCCGGCGAGCGGATCGTCTCCGAACGGCTCGCCTTCCCGGAGCTGGCCACGCGGATCGGGCCGATGGCGACCGACGGGCCCTTCGCCGAGGCCAAGGAGTTCCTCGCCGGCTTCTACCTGCTCGACTGCGAAAGCGAAGAACGCGCCCTCGAGATCGCGCGGCGGGTCCCGGAAGCCTCCTTCGGCGTGGTGGAGGTGCGGCCGGTGATGGGGCTGCACGGGCCGGAGCTGTGACCGACGTCGAACACCTGCTCCGCGAGCTCGCGCCGCAGGTCCTCGCCGCGCTGGTCCGGCGGTACGGCGGCTTCGATACCTGCGAGGACGCCGTGCAGGAGGCGCTGCTGGCCGCGTCCCAGCAGTGGCCGGCCGAAGGCGTCCCGGATCACCCGAAGGGGTGGCTGATCACGACGGCGTCCCGGCGCCGCATCGAGCAGTGGCGCAGTGACACCGCGCGGCAACGGCGTGAGGAAACCGTCGCGCTGGCCGAACCGCCCGCCTCCGAGCCGGTCAGCGGGGTCGACGACACCCTGACCTTGCTGCTGCTCTGCTGCCACCCGTCGCTGACGCCGCCGTCGCAGGTCGCGTTGACGCTGCGCGCGGTCGGCGGGCTGACGACCGCCGAGATCGCGCGGGCCTTCCTCGTCCCGGAAGCGACGATCGGCCAGCGGATCAGCCGTGCGAAACAGAAGCTCCGCGGCGAACGGCTCACCGCCGGGGAACGCCCCGAACGGCTGGCCGCGGTGTTGCAGGTGCTCTACCTGATCTTCACCGAGGGCCACACGGCCAGCTCGGGGGACGCGCTGAGCCGCGTCGAGCTGACGACCGAGGCGATCCGGCTGGTCCGGCAGTTGCGCGCGGAACTACCGGCCGACGGCGAGGTTGCCGGGCTGCTCGCCCTCATGCTGCTGACCGAGGCCCGGCGCCCGGCCCGCGTCGACGCGACCGGGGCGCTCGTCCCGCTGGCCGAGCAGGACCGCAGCCGCTGGAACCGGGCGTTCATCGACGAGGGCGTCGCGCTGATCACCCGGGCGCTGGCGACCGCGCCGGTGGGCCCGTACCAGCTGCAGGCGGCGATCGCCGCGGTCCACGACGAGGCCGCGACCGCCGAAGAGACCGATTGGGCCGAGATCCTCACGCTCTACGACCTGCTGCGGGTGGTGGCACCCGGCCCGATGGTGACGCTGAACCGGGCCGTGGCGTTCGCGCAGGTCCACGGCCCCGAGGCGGGACTGGCGGAGCTGTCGGAGCTGGCCGGGGACCCCGCTCTCGCGAACCACCACCGGGTCGAGGCGATCCGGGCGCACCTGCTGGAGCTGTCCGGGGACCCGGCCGGGGCCCGGGAGGCGTACTCGGCCGCCGCGCGGCGGACGCTGAGCCTGCCGGAACAGGCGTACCTGCAGTCGCGCGCCGCCAAGCTGGCGACGTGAAACGGCCGGCCGGGACAACGCCCGGCCGGCCGTTCTTTTCAGAGCTTCAGAGGATCTCGGCGGAGGTGCCGATGTCCGGCGGGCCCAGGTCGGGGTTGAGCGCCCCGGTCATTTCCACCAGCTCCGGCTTCACCTCGTGCGGCTGGATGCGCCCGTCGCGGATGTCCTCCGCGTAGTGGCACGCCACCCGGTGCCCGCCGCCGATCTCCCGCAGCTGCGGGCGGTCGGTGTCGCACAGGCTCGCCTGCTTCCACGGGCAGCGCGTGTGGAAGCGGCAGCCCGACGGCGGGTTCGCCGGCGACGGCAGGTCACCGGCGAGCAGGATCTGCTCGCGGGTGTCCTCGACCTGCGGGTCCGGCACCGGGATGGCCGACAGCAGCGCCCGCGTGTACGGGTGCAGCGGGTCCCGGTACAGCGAGTCCGCGTCGGTCTCCTCGACCAGCGCACCCAGGTACATCACGCCGATGCGGTCGGAGATGTGCCGCACCACCGCGAGGTCGTGCGCGATCACCACGTACGTCAGGCCGAGCTGGTCCTGCAGGTCCTCCAGCAGGTTCACCACCTGGGCCTGCACCGAAACGTCCAATGCGGACACCGGCTCGTCGGCGACGATCAGGTCCGGCTCCACGGCCAGCGCCCGCGCGATGCCGATGCGCTGGCGCTGGCCGCCCGAGAACTCGTGCGGGTACTTGCGCAGCGACGTCTCCGGGAGGCCGACCGCGGCCAGCAGCTGCCGAAGCCGCCGCTGGGTGGCGTCCTTGTCCTTGTCGAGGCCGTGCGCGTGCATGCCTTCGACCAGGATGGACTCGACCGACTGCCGCGGGTCCAAACTGGACATCGGGTCCTGGAAGATCATCTGCATCCGGCGCCGGGCCTTCCGCAGCTCCTCTCCCTTGAGCTGGGCGACATCGGTGCCGTCGAACTTCACGGAACCGGCGGTGGGCTCGTTCAGCCGCAGGATGGCACGGCCCAACGTGGACTTGCCGCAGCCCGATTCGCCCACCAGGCCGTAGGTTTCGCCCCGCCGGATGGCCAGGTCGACGCCGTCGACCGCGAACACGTGCCCGACCGTCCGGTCGAACACGACGCCGCTCTTGATCGGGAAGTGCACCTTGAGGTCGGTGACCTCGAGCAGCACGTCACCAGCAGGACGGGTCATCGGGTTCCTCCTCCCGCGGCGACCGCGGGCCGCACGGGGTTGTGACAGCGCAGCAGCCCGCCCAGGTCGGGCACCAGCTGCGGCTGGACCTCGCGGCAGACCGGCAGCGCGTTGGGGCACCGCGGCGCGAACGCGCACCCGTGGTCCCACGGGATGTTGTCGGACACCGAACCCCGGATCGGGATCAGCTTCTCGCCGCGGCCGGCGTCCAGCCGCGGGATCGAGGCGAGCAGGCCGTGCGTGTAGGGGTGCCGCGGCTCGGCGAACAGCTGGTGCCGCTGCGCCCGTTCGACGATCTTGCCGCCGTAGAGGACGTTGACCTCGTCGCACAGCCCGGCGACGACACCGAGGTCGTGCGTGATCATGATCAGCGCGGTCCCGGTGTCCTGCACCAGTTCCCGCAGCAGCGCCAGGATCTGCGCCTGGATGGTGACGTCGAGCGCGGTCGTCGGCTCGTCGGCGATGAGCAGCCGCGGGCGGCACGCCAGCGCGATCGCGATCAGCGCGCGCTGCCGCATCCCGCCGGAAAGCTGGTGCGGGTACTCGGAAAGCCGCCGGGACGGGTCGGGGATGCCGACCTTGTCCAGCAGGTCCACCGCTTCGACGGACGCCGCCTTGCGCGACATCCCGCGGTGGCGCTCCAGCACCTCGGTGATCTGCAGCCCGATCGGGATGACCGGGTTCAGCGAGGACAGCGGGTCCTGGAACACCATGCCGAGGTCGCGGCCGCGACGGTCGCGCATTTCCCGGTCGGACAGCTTGAGCAGGTCGGTGCCCTCGAAGCGCACCGAACCGCTGACCTTGTTGCCGCGCTTGGCCAGCAACCGCATGATCGCCAGTGACGTCACGGACTTGCCGCAGCCGGACTCGCCGACCAGGCCGACCGTCTGGCCCGGTTCGACGTCGAAGCTGACGTTGTCCACCGCGGTGAACGACTGCTCGCCACGGCGGACGAAATCGACTTTGAGATCACGGACCTCAAGGAGTGCCATGGGGGTTCACCGCCTGTTCTTCGGGTCGAGGGCTTCGCGGAGGGACTCGCCGAGCAGTGTGAACCCGAGCGCCACGATGATGATCGCGATCGCCGGGTAGTACGCCAGCTCGGGCCGGACGTCGAGGAACTGCCGGGCACCCTTGCTCAGCATGATGCCCCACTCCGCCCGGTTCGGGTCCGGGTCGCCCAGACCGAGGAACGACAGCGCCGCGGCCTCCAGGATGGCGGTCGCCAGGGTCAGCGTGGCCTGCACGATGACCGGGCCGAGCGAGTTCGGCAGCATGTGCCGGAACACGATCGCGCCGCGCTTCACGCCCAGCGACGTCGCCGCGAGGACGTGGTCGCTGCTGCGCTGCGTCAGCATCGACCCGCGCAGCAGCCGCGCGAAGATCGGCACCCCGATCATCGAGACGGCCAGGATCACCGTCCACTGGCTGGGCTTGGCGAACAGCGCCGCGACCGAGATGGCCAGCAGCAGCGACGGCACCGACAGCATCACGTCGACGAGTCGCATGAGGACGGTGTCGACCCAGCCGCCGAACGCGCCGGCGAGGCCGCCGATGACGACGCCGACGAGCACGCCGATCACCGTGGCGAGCACACCGACGAGAAGGGTGTTCTGCGCGCCCACGATCAGCCGCGACAGCTCGTCGCGGCCGAAGTCGTCCACGCCGAGCGGGAAACCCGGCTGAGGGCCGGGGATGATCCCCTGGCCGAGCGCGACCTGGCCCTGCAGGTAGCGCTCGAACGGGTCCTTGGGCGCGATCAGCGGCGCGAACACCGCCAGCAGCACGAACAGGCCGGTGATCGCGGCGCCGGTGATCGCCACCGGGCTGCGCAGCATCCGCCGCAGGGCTTCGCCGCCGAGGCTGCGCCCGCTCGCCGCCGCGAGCTTGTCGATCGGCTCTTTCTTCTTGTTCAGCAGAGTGTTCATCGCACACGCACCCTCGGGTCGATGATCCCGTACGAGACGTCGACCAGCATGTTCACCAGCACGTACACCAGCGCCCCGAAGAGCAGCAGCGCCTGCAGCCGGGGGTAGTCACGCCGTTCGATGCCTTCGGCCAGCAGGAACCCGAGGCCGCGGAAGTTGAACACGCGTTCGGTCAGCACCGCGCCGCCGAGCAGCGCGCCGGTCTGCAGGCCGATGGTGGTGACCACCGGCAGCAGGCCGTTGCGCAGCACGTGCCGCCGCCGGACGACGGGCTGCGTGAGGCCCTTCGAGTTGGCCGTGCGGATGAAGTCCTCGTTGAGCACTTCGAGCACCGACGCGCGGGTGATCCGGGTGATCACCGCGAGCGGGATGGTGGCGAGCGCGAACGCCGGGAGGATCAGGTGCCTGATCGCGTCCCAGACCGCGTCCCACTCGCTGGTCATGATGCCGTCGAGGATGGCGAAGTTGGTGATGGCGGTCGCGTCCAGCCCGGCGGTCTGCCGTCCCTGCGACGGCAGGCCCAGCGGCCCGGAGAGCAGGTCCTGCATCATGTAGCCGAGGAAGAAGACCGGGACCGCGACGCCGATCAGGGTCAGCACGATGATCACGTTGTCGGCGGCGCCGCCGCGGTAGCGGGCCGAAAGGTAACCCGCCGGGATGCCGATGACCACCGCGACGATCATCGCGGAAAGCCCCAGCTCGATGGTGGCCGGAAGGAACGTGCCGATCTCCGACATCACCGGCTGGGTGGAAACCAGTGAGGCGCCGAAGTCACCGGTGATCGCGCGGCCGAGGAACCTGAAGTACTGGAAGATGACCGGCTGGTCGAGGCCCAGCACGTGGTTGAGGTTGGCGATCTTCTCCGGCGTTGCCTTGTCGCCGAGGAGGGCGGCCGCGGGCCCTCCGGGCAGCGACCGTAGCCAGGCGAAGACCAGGATGGACAGGATGAGCAGCGTCGGGATCGCTTGTAGCAGCCGACGCAGGAGAAAACGGAGCACTTGGTGTCCTTTGGGGCCAGCCCGGGAGGTACGGGCATGGGGTGGGCGGGGGTGCGGCCCCCCCCTTCGCACGGGGCAGAACGACGTTGTCGG